>JBJTRZ010000609.1:0-6192 GCA_046076415.1 Armatimonadota bacterium | reverse complement strand
ATGCCGTTCCTGCCCGGCGACTCGCTCCTCTTCATGGTGGGAGCCCTCGCGTCGCGGCCCGACTCGCCCCTCGCGCTCGGGGTGCTCTATCCCTTGCTGTTCGCCGCCGCGCTGATCGGCGACAACGCCAACTACCATCTGGGGCGCACCGTCGGCCGGAAGTGGTTCGGCGACCCGAATTCCAAGGTGTTCCGCCGCGAAAACCTCGAGAAGACCGAGGCGTTCTTCGCCAAACATGGCGGTAAATCGGTGGTCTACGCCCGCTTCGTGCCGGTGGTTCGGACCTTCGCGCCGTTCGTGGCCGGCATGGGTGCCATGCCCTATCCGCGATTCCTCGGCTTTTCGATGGGCGGGGCGCTCCTGTGGGTGGGGATTTGCATGACCGCCGGAGTGTTTTTCGGACAACTCGCCTGGGTCAAGAAATACTTCGAACTGGTGATCGTGGCGATCGTCGCCATCTCGCTGCTGCCGGCCGTGCTCGAATTCCGGGCGCATCGCCGCGCCGCCGCCGCGCCCGACGCCTGAGAAGCGCGGGACCGGCGGACCTCAGCCGATCCCGGCGCGGACCACGGGACCCGGGTCCACCTGCGTTTCGCCGATCCGGAATGCATCCAGCAGCCCTTTGAGCACGGCTTCGGGCCTCCGGGCCGGATCCACGTGGGCCCATCCAAGCAGGTCGCCAACCCGGACCGTGGCACCGACGGGGGCAAGCACCTCCACGCCGACACCGGGGTCGATCGCATCCTCCTTGCGCTCCCTGCCTCCACCCAACGCAACCACGCATTCACCGACCGACCGGGCATCGATCGCTTCGACGGTGCCGGACCGCGGCGCACGCAACGGCGCGCGTTCGGGTGCCGAGGGCAGGAGGCTCCGGTCCCGAACGACCCGCGGGTCGCCGCCCTGTGCGGTCACGATGTCCTCGAACCGGGCGAGGGCCGATCCGCTCGCCAGCGCCGTCTCGACCGCGGACCGCGCTGCGTGCCGATCCGGGAGCCCGGCGAGCAGGAGGCCCTCCACTGCGAGTTCCGTGCAGAGCGTGCGCAAACGTTGGTCCGTGGCGCCGTAGGTGGATGGGTCGAGGACGTCCAATGCCTCGCGCACCTCGAGCGCGTTGCCGACGCATCGTCCCAGCGGTTGGTCCATGTCGGTGACCAAGGCACGGGCGCGCCGACCCGCGGACCGGGACGCATCCACCAACGCGTTCGCGAGCGCGAGTGCTTCTTCGGTGGTGCGCATCAATGCGCCACCGCCCGCTTTGACATCGAAGAGGAAAGCACCCGCGCCGCCCGCGAGTTTTTTCGAAAGGATCGATGCCACGATGAGCGGAAGGGAGTTCACGGTGCCGGTGACATCGCGCAGCGCGTAGAGTCGTCCGTCCGCGGGAGCGAGTTGGGGCCCTTGTCCACAGAGGCATGCCCCGATGGAAAGCGCTTGCTCCACCATCTGCTCGGGCGTGCGTTGCAGTTGGAAGCCGGGTATCGACGCCAGTTTGTCGACGGTGCCGCCCGTATGCCCGAGCCCACGGCCGCTCATTTTGCACACCGGAACCCCGGCCGCGGCGAGTATGGGGACCACCACCAAGGTGGCCTTGTCGCCGACGCCTCCGGTGGAGTGTTTGTCGATGGCGCCGGGAACCGCACCCACGGGAATGCGGACACCGGAGTCCGCCATCGCTTCGGTCAGCGCGGCCGTTTCGGTCGTGTCCATGCCGCGCCAGACAATGGCCATCAGCAGGGCGGCGCTTTGGTAATCCGGAATCGTGCCGTCGAGGACGCCACGAATCCAAGTCCGGATCGCCTCCCCGGACAGGGCGCCTCCGTCGCGTTTCGCCGCGATGATCTCCACCATGCGCATCAGCGCAGGATATCAAATGCGCCTCCCCGACCGGGTCCAGCGGCCTCCGCAAGACGACCCGAGACCCGGCGGGGATTCAGGCCGCGCGGCGCTTGCGCATCCGTGCGGGCAGGATTCGCTCGATGCCGCGGTATTTGGCGACCGTGCGGCGCGCGAGCGGGAAACCCATTTCCGTGAGGCGATCCGCCAGATCGTCGTCCGAGAGCGGCGCACGGGGATCCTCTTCCTGAATCAGCTGGAGCAGCGCCTCGCGGACCGCTTGGGAGTTTCCAAAGAATGCATCGAGGGGCACCACTTCTCCGGTAGGCAACTGCGCCCACTTGTCCGCCACCGCCCGGCTGATCACCGACTCGTCGAGCCCAAGCGTCGTGGCGAGCGTTTGCCGGGTGAGGGGGCGTAGGAACGCGCGATTGCGGGTTTCCAGGAAACCGACTTGGTGCCGAGCCAACTCCCGCGCAATGGATCGAAGGGTGCGGCCTCGGCGGGAAACCCCGTTGAGGAACGCTTGGGCACGGTCGACATGGTCCCGCACGTAGCGCTTCATGGAATCGTCGATGGGTTCGGCGCCGCTCGCGAGGTCTTTCCAGAGCTCGGCGATCTCCAGGACTTGGTTGTAGTCCCGTGCGAGTTCGACCACGAAACCGGCCTCGGTCCGGTGGAACAGGACGTCGGGGCGCACGGGTGGTGCGGCGTCCACCGCCCGGGCTCCTTCGGGTCGGAAGCTCGACCCGGGGTAGGGGGTGAGGGCCCGTCGCAGGAACGCCACCGCCTCATCCGCCGCGTCCTTCGAGCAGCGCAGGCGTCCGGCGATACGTTCGATACGGTTCGTGGCGAGCTCGTCCCAGCATTGAGTCAGGATGCGCGACGCCAGCGGATTCCCCTCGCCGTTGGCCTCCAGGTACTCCGCTTGCAGTCGAAGGCTCTCCTGCAGCGACCGGGCGCCGATTCCGGGCGGATCCATGGTGTGCAGCGCCGCGATCGACGATTCGATGCTTTGCCGTCCGATGCGGAATCGCTCGGTCAATTCGTCGATCTCGATGCCGAGGTATCCCCGGTCGTCGACGCATTCGATGAGGTAGCGGAGCAATTCGGGGTGCGCATCCGGGTGTGCGGCGACCGCCTGTCCGACCTGTCGGCGCAGGTGTTCCCGGAGCGAGAGGCCGTGGGCCACGCGATCGAAGGGATCGAGATCATCGAGCGCGGAACCGGGTACGACCGGCGCAGTGTCGTTCTTGCGCTCCCGGGCTTCGAGCAGCCGATCGGCGGCTGTCTTCTCCGCGGGGTTGGCACCGGATTCGGCGGAGGACACCGGTTCGGCGTCGCGCCGCGGCGCCTCGCCATCCTTCCGGTCCAGCGCCGGGTTTTCGGCGAGTTCGCGCTCGACCGCGGCTTCGAGTTCCTCGTTGCTCCACGCCAGGATTTCGCTGGCGAGGATTTGGCGCGGATCGATGCGCTGCGTCTGCGTCTGTCGGGTATCGAGGGTCTGCGTGATTCTCATCGGCACCGCTATGGTTGGCGCCGACGGACCGCAAAAACAGTGCGGATCCCCCCGAAACAGGGGGGATCCGCCATAATCCGGCACGATTGCGGGGCACTCGTCAGAGTGCGGCGACGGCCTCGATTTCGATCAGCGCGCCGAGGGGCAATGCGGCCACCGCGAACGTGGATCGCGCCGGCCGGACCCCGTCGAAGTGGCGCGCGTAGATGGCGTTGAACTCCGCGAAGCGCGACATGTCGACCGTGAGGAAGCAGGTGGTTTTCACCACATTGTCGAGCGATCCCCCGGCGGCTTCGCACAGGCGGCGAATTCCGGCGATCGCGCCTTCCACCTGCTGCTCGAAGTCGTCCCAGGGCTTGCCGGTCGCGGGGTCGGTGCCCAGTTGGCCCGAGATGAAGAGCAGGTCTCCGGCGCGGACGGCGGGGGTGTAGGGAGCGGTCGGGGCGGGTGCGCCCGGAAGGGTGACGGCGATCTTTTCCATGCCGCGATGATACCGCGGCGTGGGCCGGGAAACGCGAACGGCCCGCCTTCCGGTGGGAGGGCGGGCCGTCGGGTTGGGCGCCGAGCGACTAGAGTCGTTCGGCGGTACGGGTGGCCGAGGCCAGATCGACGCGCACTCCGGGGCCCATCGTGGAGGACACGGTGATCTTTTGGATGTAGCGTCCCTTGGCCTTGGCGGGCTTGGCCTTGATCAACGCGTTCAGGAGCACGTTGAGATTCTCCTGAAGGTGATCGGCGGGGAAGCTGGCCTTGCCGATCGCCGCGTGGATGATGCCCGCCTTGTCGATGCGGTAGGCCACGCGGGTGGCCTTCTTGATCGCGTTGACCACCGGGGTCACATCCGCGGCGACCGTGCCCGACTTGGGGTTGGGCATACGGGTGCCGAGGGTGCGGCCGAGGCGGCCCACGGAGGGCATCATGTCGGGCGTGGCGACCAGCACGTCGAAGTCGCGCCACCCGCCCTGAATCTTGGCGATGAGTTCGTCGGCGCCCACTTCGTCGGCGCCCGCCGCCGTGGCGGCTTCGGCCTGCGCGCCCCGGGCGAAGACGGCGACCCGCTGGGTCTTGCCGGTGCCATGGGGCAGGTCGGTGGTGCCGCGGACCATCTGATCGCCCTGTCGTGGATCGACTCCGAGCTGCACCGCGACATCGACCGTGGAGTCGAACTTCGTGGACGACGTGGTTTTCACCAACTCGAGGGCTTCGGTGGGGTCGTACTCGCGGAGCTTGTCGACCTTGACCTTTTCGCCCTTGAACCGCTTGGAAACAATGTGCTTGCGATCCTGCTTGCGCATCGTCAGGCCTCCTTGATCGTCACGCCCATGGAACGGGCGGTGCCGGCGATGATGTTCATCGCGGCGTCGATGTCGTGCGCGTTGAGGTCGGGCATCTTCTTTTCCGCGATCTCGCGCAATTGGGCCGGGCTGAGCGCCCCGACCTTGGTCTTGTTGGGCACGGCCGATCCGGAGGGGATGCCGAGGACCTTCTTGATCAAGTCGGACGCGGGCGGGGTCTTCGTTTCGTAAACGAACGACCGATCGTCGTAGATGGTGATCACGACGGGAACGATGGAACCCGCCATATCGGCGGTCTTGGCGTTGTAGCCCTTGATGAATTCCATCATGTTGATCCCGTAGCTACCGAGCGCGGGACCGACCGGGGGAGCCGGAGTCGCCTTGCCCGCCTGAAGGGCGAGTTTGACGACGCCAACGACTTTCTTTGCCATGGTTCGTACCTTTCATCGGAGCCGAAGCTCCGGGTAGTGCTGACGACCGGGACATGCCCGATCTCCTACGCGCCGGCCGTGGCCGGACGCAGCTTCCGACTTCGACTAGATCTTTTCGACCTGGTTGAAGTCGAGTTCGACCGGCGTGTCGCGACCGAAGAGGGAAATCATGACCCGAAGCTTTTCCTTCTGGTCGTTGACCTCCTCGATCTTGCCGGTCAGGTCGGAGAACGGACCCGCGGTGACACGCACCACTTGGCCCTTCTCCCACAGTTTGCGCGGACGCGCCGCCGCATTGACGGGATCGAGCGCCGCTTGGATCTCGCGGACGTCCTCGTCCTTGAGCGGGACGGGCTTGTTCCCCGACGACACGAATCCGGTGACTCCGGTGGTGCTCTTGACCAGATACCAAGTGGAATCGTCGAGGACCATGTCGATCAGGATGTAGCCGGGGAAGACCTTGCGCTTGACCTCGGTTTTCTTCCCGTTGCGGTTGCGCATCTCGGTGTCGGTGGGCACCAGGATCTGGTGCACCTTCGCCTTGAGTCCCATGGTCTCGGCACGACGTTCGATCGTGGTCTTGACCTTGTTCTCATGGCCCGAGTAGGTGTGGACGGCGTACCAATGGCGCATCGATGGCATGGGGTTTACTCCCGTTACTTCGCGAACGCGAAATCCGACAGCTTCTTCAGGACGAAATCGAAACCGCCGCAGAAAATGGCCATGCCGACAATGGACGCCACCACGACCTGCGTGGACTGGATCAACTCGGAGCGCGTGGGCCAGATGGCCTTGCGCAACTCCTCGCGCACTCCCTTGAGGTAAGGGCCGAGACCCTCCCAATTCGAAGGGGGCTTCGGCAGCTGCTCCGCATTGCTCGCCATGATCCGAAAATCTCCTGCCTTGCACGCCTATGGGCGCGAAGGGCGAATAAAAAGCAGGGGCGTTTCGCACGTCCCTGCAAGCATGCTTATTATCACGGCGTCAAGCCGCTTGTCAAGCGCGGGTCCGCCGGATCGACACGACATGCCCTTGGGTCCGAAAAACGAGGTCCCCGGCCGCGATCGCGGGAGTCGCGAGGCACGGCTCGCCGAGCAGGCCGCCCCCGACC
>JBJTRZ010000608.1:0-4429 GCA_046076415.1 Armatimonadota bacterium | reverse complement strand
GTTCAAGGGAAGGCCATTCCGTGCGCTTCGCGGGGCAGAATCTCTCGGCGCGCCACCATAACGATTTGTTGGAGGAACTCGACGGCCGGGAAGTCGTGGTCAACGCCATTTCCAAGTCCGGAACCACCACCGAGCCCGCGGTTGCGTTCCGCCTGATGCGCACGTTCATGGAACAGCGCTACGCCTCGGACGCCTCCGGCCGCATCGTAGCCACGACCGACCGCGTTCGGGGCGCGCTGAGGCAACTTGCGGAAGCCAACGGCTACCGCACGCTTCCCATCGCCGATGACGTTGGGGGGAGGTATTCCGTCCTGTCCGCAGTCGGACTGTTGCCTATCGCCTATGCGGGCATTGACATTCGCGAGCTTCGACGTGGCGCCGTGGATTGCGCGCGCCTCGCCGAAGCCCCCCACCTTTCGGAAAATCCGATCCGCTATTACGCGGCGGTCCGAAACCTCCTTTTCCGACGTGGCATCGTGATCGAAGCACTCGCCGCCTTCGAACCGCGCCTGCACTTCCTGCTCGAATGGTGGAAGCAACTCTACGGGGAAAGCGAAGGGAAGAACGGAATGGGTCTCTACCCGTCCTCCGTCGAATACACCGCGGATCTTCACTCGATGGGGCAATACTTCCAGGAAGGACGACGCGTCCTGATGGAAACGTTCCTCGTGATCGACGACGGCGAGCCGGCGTTGTCCGTTCCCTCGGGTGATCCGCGCGACGAGCTGCAATACCTCCAGGGACGCCCCTTGACGGAAATAAACTCGGCGGCGCACCGTGCCACCGCGACCGCGCACAGGGCGGGCGGAGTCCCGAACCTGACAATCCACCTGCCCCGGCTCGATGCGTACCATCTCGGAGCCCTGATGTATTTCTTCGAGCGTGCCTGCGCGGTGTCCGGGTATCTGATGGGGATCAATCCGTTCGACCAGCCCGGTGTGGAGGACTACAAGCGGGAGATGTTCCGATTGCTCGGAAAACCCGGCTACGCCGATCCAACCGATTCCGTGCCTGCTTCGTCGCCCCGGATCGCCTTTCCCCCGCTATGACCGATGGATTTCCCCTCCTCGCGGGCACGGTGTGGTTCGTTTTGGCGGCCGCCGCGGCAGCAGTGTTCCATCGCGAGCGCGAGCGAACCGCGACCCGCGGTTCCTCGTTGGTCTGGGCCGCATTCGCAGGCTTGCTCGTGGCGCTTGCGTTCCTGGCCCTCACCAACATCGGCAACGAATTGGTGGACGACCTCCGGCGAGCCGCGCGGACCGAAGGTTGGTACATGGCCCGTCGACCATTGCAGGCGAAGGTCGTCGGTGCCGCCACCGTGGTGGTGATCGCGGGCTACGCGTGGAGCCTGATCCGCCTGGGCCCGCGAATTCGGCGTTACGGTATGGTGATGACCGCCTTCGCGTGGCTGGCCGGATATACGGCCATTCGCACGATCAGCCTGCACCACATCGACGTGGCGCTGGGAATGCGCCTCGGGCCGGTTTCGCTCGGGTCCGCGCTGAATCTGGCGGGCGCGGCATTGGCGGCCCTAACTATCGGACGCGGTTGGATGGCGACCGGGGACGGACCATCGCATCCTTCGGTTGAAGCGCGGGCGAATCGATCGCGCTAGCGGTTGACACCAAATCCTGTCAGAACCGCCCCACCCTGTTCCATCAAATCGTCGTAGGCTCCGCGAGCAACGGCCTCGATGGCGGTCAAATGCCCGGACGCACGTGTACGGAAAACGGTTCCACCGTCCTCGCTCGCGACCAAGGCGAAGAGATAAAGGAACCGATCCGAACTGATCGCATGGGCGGCGACCGGAGCGGTGCAGCCACCGCCGAGCAACGCAAGGAAGCGGCGCTCGCAGGACACCTCGCGCCGCGTATCGTAATGGTCGCAGGCGTCATGCACCCGACGCATCAACTCGGTATCGTCGGAGCGGCACTGCACGGCCACGCACGCCTGTCCGACTTGGGGCAAACATATCTCCGGATCGAGCCACTGCGTGATCCGATCCTCCCGGCGAAGGCGATGCACCCCGGCCGCCGCGAGCACGACCGCATCAACCTCGCCGGAGTCCACCTTCGCGATGCGCGTGTCGACATTTCCGCGCACGGGAACGTAATCGAGATCCGGGCGAACGTGGCGCAGCAACGCGACGCGCCGCGCCGATCCCGTTCCAATGCGCGTGCCAGGGTCCAAATCAAGAATGCCGACACCGGGCGCGCCGATCAGCACGTCCCTGGGATCGGCCCGCTGGCAATAGGCCGCGATCACCAGCCCCTCGGGGTCGGACGAGGGAAGGTCCTTGGCGCTGTGCACCGCGATATCGGCGGCGCCGGAGCGCACCGCCTCCTCCACTTCGGTCACGAAAACGCCTCGACCCGCAAGTTCCCGCAACGGTCGATCGGTTCGAATGTCGCCGGTCGTGCGAACCACGACGATTTCCGTCGTGCAATCGGCATGGCGCGCGACGAATTGCTCCTCGACCCACCGGGCCTGCCACAGCGCCAGTTCGGACCCGCGCGTGGCGATGCGAACGTTCACGAACCGGTCGTCCCGCGGCGAACCCGTCGTGCCTTCACGAGGAACGTTCGACCGGGTCGACGCGAATACCCAAGTCGCGCAATTGCTCGGGCTCCACCACCGACGGAGCATCCATCAGCGGGTCCCCGCCTCCGCCCATTTTCGGGAACGCGATCACCTCGCGGATATTGTCCTCGTCGCAGAGCAACATGACGAGACGATCCAACCCGGGAGCGATTCCCGCGTGGGGCGGAGCGCCGTAGCGGAACGCCTCGAGCATATGCCCGAATCGATCCGCAATTTGACGATCGTCGAGCCCCATCAACCGGAAAACCTTCTCCTGAATCTCGGGAACGTGTATGCGCACGGCACCGGACGCCGCCTCCGCTCCATTGCAGACCAAATCGTAGCACTGGGCCCGCATTCCCAATGGATCGGTGTCGAATTTGTCGAGATCTTCCGCGCGCGGCATGGCGAAGGGATTATGCGCAAACGTGAGCGAACCCGTGTCCTCGTCGCGTTCGAACACCGGAAAATCGACAATCCAGCAGTACGCCATTTTCGAATCGTCGATCAACTTCAGGGTTCGTCCGATATGACGGCGCATTCGATCGAGCACCTTGGCGACCACCTCGGGTTGATCGGCGATGAAACCGATCAGGTCGCCGGGCTCGGCGGCGGCGGCGGCGATCAAGCGGGGGCGCTCCGCATCCGTGACGAATTTGGCCAACGTGCCGCGCAGGGACGTTCCATCGTCCTCCACGAGGACATAACTCATTCCCTTCGCCCCCCAGTCGCGGGAGAGCGCCACCAATTCGTCCATCTCACGGCGCGGAATCCTCGCCCCACCGGGATAGCGGATCGCCTTTACCTGACCGCCTTGGTCGAGCACTTGCCGAAACACTCCGAATTCGGTTGCGGCGAATACCTCGCCGCAATCAACCAGTTCAAGGTCGAAGCGAATGTCGGGCTTGTCCGAGCCGAAGCGCCGGAGGGCTTCGTCGTAGGTGAAGCGGGGAAACGGATCGCTCGCGACCGTTTTTCCCGTATCCGCCGCAAAGCGCCCGACGATTTCGATCATCAGGGCTTCGACCAGCGCGAGTACATCGTTTTGGGTCGCGAAACCCATTTCGAGATCGATCTGGGTGAACTCCGGTTGACGATCCGCGCGTTGGGATTCGTCCCGAAAACACTTCGCGATTTGGAAATACCGATCGATTCCGCCGACCATCAGGAGCTGCTTGAATTGCTGCGGCGCTTGCGGAAGCGCGTAGAACTTGCCCGGCTCGAGGCGATACGGAACCAGATAGTCCCGCGCGCCCTCGGGCGAAGACTTGGTGAGCACGGGAGTTTCGATCTCGAGGAAATCGTGGCGATAGAAATACTCGCGCACGGCCCGCACGATTTCGTGCCGCAATCGCATCTTCCGGTACATCGCCGGTCTGCGAAGGTCCAGATAGCGGTGGCGCAGGCGCACTTCCTCGTTGGTGGGCGCATCGCCGTCGACGGGGAACGGCAGGGGCTTGGACGGTCCCAGCACTTTGACGTCGGAAGCCTCGATCTCGATCGCTCCGGTAGCGAGATTGGGATTCTCCATACCCGACTGGCGCCGCACGACCGTGCCCGTCACGGAAACGCAGGTCTCGGAACGGACCGTCTTCGCCGCCGCGAACGCGCGATCGCCCGTGGCTCCGCGCGCAGGGTCCGCCACGATTTGAACGAGGCCGGTCCGGTCGCGCAAGTCGATGAAAACGACTTGACCATGGTCGCGGACCGAGTGCGCCCATCCATTGAGCACGACCACGTCACCCATTTGGGTCTCCGACACCTTGCCGCATCCGACCGTGCGTTGCCACTCCTGTCGCGACACTGAATCCACTCTCCTTGCGTCACCGCGCGGTGCGTTCCGTTCGGG
>JBJTRZ010000607.1:0-2392 GCA_046076415.1 Armatimonadota bacterium | reverse complement strand
GTCCCGCAAGGGCATCGGGTGCCGCCGCTGAAGGATCACCCCGAGGCCGATCAGGATCAGGATGGGAGAGAGCACCGTCCCGAACAAACGCATGGCTTCGGAGATCATTTCGCCACGAATCCCCGGCGGGTCGGCCAACCCATGCCGTTTCCCGTTGCGACGACCCCGAGGTTCACCAATCCGCCGCAGAGTCCGAGCAGCCAAGCGGACCGGGCCGCACCGGCCGTATCGCCGGTTTCCATCGCGCTCCACAGGGCGATTGCCAACGACTCCGTCTTGCCAGGTATCTGGCCCCCCACCATCAGCGCGGCCCCGAACTCCCCGAGGGAACGTCCGAACGCGAGCGCGGCTCCTCCCGCGATTCCGTGCCATGCGAGTGGACGGACCACGTGCCACCACAGTTGCCAATCGCCGGCACCCGCGATTCGGGCGGAATCGCGAAGATCGTCGTCGACGGCGGCCAAACCCGCCGCCGCCGAGCGGACGAACAGGGGCATCGCAAGGACCGCGGATGCCATCGTCAACGCGGGCCACGAAAACAACAATCGGACCCCCAGATCGTCGACCAGCCAACGCCCGAATCCGGACCCCCTGCCAAGGAGCAGGACCAACATCCACCCGACCACGGTCGGTGGCAACACCAGTGGCAGGTGCACGAGGAACTCGAGGAGCCGATTGCTCGCCGCGGGCCTCGCGAGACGGTGCGCCAAGGGGATTCCAAATACGCAACAGATCGCCGTCGCAGCCGAAGCGGTGGTCAAGGAAACGGCGAGGGGGCTCATGGTTTCCCGAATCCCTGTCGTTGGAGCAGCGCCCTGAAGCGGCGGCTGGACAGGGCCCGGCTCCAGGTTCGTCCGTCCGGCGAATCGGGGGTGAGGAGGACGTACCCGGCGGGAACGGCGGGACAGTTCGGGAGGGGACAAACCACTCGGGTTTTTCCCCCGGACGCGATCACATCCGTTTGGAAGACGATCGCGGCGTCGGCGTCCCCGGTCGAGGCCAAGGCGAGGGCCTGGCGTACCGTACCGGAAAAGACAAGATTCCCACCGAGCGGCTTCCATGCCCCGGACCGCATCAGCGCGGCGCGTGCCGCCCGACCGGACGCGGTGGATTCGGGCCGGCCGATCGCGATGCGGAGCAGCAACGTGGTCCACGCCTCGGGGGAGGTGGGCAGTGAGCGTATCGGCGAATCGGCCCGGACGGCCAGCACGACCCGGTTCGAGGCGAAGCGGACGGCGCCGGCCCGAAACCGATGGATGCGGGCGATAGCGGCGGCGTCGTCGAAGTCCGCCGACACGAACAAATCCACATCGAGACCCGCTTCGATTTGGTGGCGAAGCACCGATGTCGCACCCGCCCGCAGGACCATTTCCAAGGGTTCCTCGTGGGCGAATGTCTCCAAAAGATCGACGAAAACCGTGGAGGCGGCGACCCGAAACGGTTCCGGCATGGAGGCATTATAGCGGGGCGGCGCGAACCGGGATCCGGAAGGAACGGCAAAACCCATGCGAATAGGCTTGTTGACGGACATCCATTACGCCGAAAAGGACCCGGCCGGGGGACGACATTACCGTGAAAGTCGGCGAAAGGTCGAAGCGGCGGTGGTGGATTTCGCGCAGGCCAAAGTGGATATCCTGGTGCAGATGGGGGATTTGGTGGACACCCCCGCAGTGCCGGATCCCGCGGTGGAACTCGGTTTCGTGCGGACGATGGCCAGCGTGCTTGATCGGGCGGCCCCCGAGAAATTCGGTTGCCTCGGCAATCACTGCGTCCAGTCCTTTTCCAAGTCGAGTTTTCTTCGGGCTTTTGGTCAACGCCGATCCACCTTTTCGATCGATCGGGGCGGTTGGCATTTGGTGTTTCTCGACGGTTGCCATCGCCACGATGGCGCGGACTACGACGCGGGCAATTTCGCCTGGGATCAATCGGACATCCCCGAGGTGCGACGGGATTGGTTGCGCCGGGACCTTGCCTCCAACCTTCTCCCTGTCGCGGTTTTCTGCCATCAGAGATTGGACGAGCCGACGAACCGCAAATTCGCGGTGGCGTCCCGTCTCGAGGTTCGCGAAATTTTGGCGCGACACCGCGCCGCCATCGTCTTCATGGGGCACAGCCATGAAAACGATCTTCAGGTGCACGACGGAGTTCGCTATGCGGCGGTGCAAGCGGTCGTCGAGGGGTCGGGACCGGGAAGCAACGCGTATTCGGTGATCGAGCTCCTGCGAAACGGGGATATCGCCATGGAGGGGCGTGAAGCGCATGCCCCCCATCCGCTGCACCAGCGACGGTGACGCGTCCGCCGAGCGTCAGGCGACCGGCGAAGGGCGCGCGGATCCCGGTGCGAACAGCAGCGTGGAACCACCATCCTTCAACTGGCGACCAAACGCCTCCG
>JBJTRZ010000606.1:0-7049 GCA_046076415.1 Armatimonadota bacterium | reverse complement strand
CCTTGGCGGCGGCGTGCCACTTGACATCGGTGCAGCCTTGCGAACCGACCTGGAACACGCGCTTGGTGCGCACGGCCGTGTCGTGGACCTGGAAGGCTTCCTCGACGTAGCGGACCATCGGCTTCTCGCAGTACACGTGCTTGCCGGCGTCCATCGCATGCACCGCGACCTGCCCATGCCAGTGCTCGGGCGTGGCGATCATCACCGCGTCGATGTCCTTGCGCTCGAGAATCTTGCGGTAGTCCTTGGTCTGGAACGGGTTGGCGTCGCCGCCCTTCTCGGCGCCCTGGGTGACGATGCCCTTGGCGCGGTCGAGGTACGGGGTGTAGGCGTCGCAGAGCGCCACGACCTTGGTGTTGCGGCTCAGTCCGTCGGCGACGAATCCGCGGAGGTGGCCGAAGGTGCCCTGACCGCCAAGGCCGATGAAGCCGAGCACTATCCGGTCGTTGGCCCCGATGGCGCGTCCCGTGGCCATCACGGTGCCCTTCGGGTACAGGCCCGCCCTCAGCTGCTTCGCATCGACGGTCGGAACCGGAATTCCGCCGGCGGTGACCTGCCCGGCGGGCGGGGCGGCCGCGGGCTTGGCCGCGGTGGGCTTGGCGGCGGGCTTGCCGCCGGTCTGGGCCTCGGCTTCGCGAGCCACCGCACCGGCGACGATCGCGCCGGCGGCGGTGGTGGCCGCCTTCAGGAAATCGCGGCGGTTCGAACCGCCTTCAGTCGTCTTTGCCATCTCGATCCTTTCCAAACAGTCCCGGCGGCATGGCCGGGGCACGGGAGCGTGCCTGCGATCAGGCTTCCAAAAGTTCCTTGGGGAGTTGAATGCGGTTTCCGGTGACGATCGCCTCGTTGGCCTTGATGGCGACCACGGTCGCGACCAGTCCGACATTGGCGCCGGATTCCGACGGTTTCGTGCCGCGCACGGCTTCGGCGAAGGCCTCGCACGCATAGTAAAGGGGCGTCTTGCGCGGATCGACCTGCCGGTTCTCGCCGGGCGTCAGGCCGAGTTTGAGCAGTTTGGACGCGTCCGCGACCAGCGCGATACCCGTGTCGTCGCCGACCTTTTCACGGTACGCGTACACTTCCCAGCCCAGCGCCGTCGCGTCGGGTTCCTTGAACATCCACGCGCGGGTGTTCTTCTCGATGGGATCCTTCAGCAACACGGCGGCATCCGACCCTTGGAAGAGTTCGTAATTGCCGGAGAAGGAGTTCGCGAGGGTGGCGTTGAGATTGAGCCGCACGCCGTTCTCGTATTCCACCGAGAGGACGATGGTGTCGGCGACATCGCGACCGTCGCGCCACAGGGCCACGGAACCAAAGCCTTGGACCGCGACCGGCCGGCTGCCGAGGAACCGCGATGCGGTGTCGATGGCGTGGATGCCGATTTCGCCGGCGAGACCGGTGGTGACCGACTTGTCGAGGCGCCAGTTCAGCTCGCGCTCGCGGGCATCGTTGGCGGCCGTCTTGCGCCAGGAGATCTTCTTGTTCCACGAGGAGGTCGCGGACGCGATGGAGCGGCCGAGGGCCCCGGTGGAGACAAACTTGTAAACGTGGTGGTGTTGCGGGTTGGTGCGCTCCTGCAGGCCGGAATGGAAGACCTGCTTGCCCGCCGCCTTGGCGGCCAAAGCGATCGCCTTCGCGTCCTCGACCGTGTGGGCGAGGGGCATTTCGCAGTAGACATGCTTGCCGGCGGCCAGCGCGGCCTCGACAATTTCGCGATGCTTGTGCGTGGGGGTGGCCACCCAAACCGCCTGGATCGATTTGTCGGCCAGCAGCTGCTTGTAATCGGCAACGATGGTTGCCTTGGGAGCGATCTCCTGGGCGCGGCGATGAACTCCCTCGTACGTGTCGCAGGCCATGCGCAAATCGGCACCCGGGAGATAGGTCAAGGCGCGCAGTATCTCGCGGCCCTGATCGCCAAGGCCGATAACTCCGCAGACGACCGTGGGAGGCGCGGGCGCGGCGTATTCCGCGGGTTTCGCCGGAGCCGCGGCGGGCGCCTTCGTTGCCGGCTTCTGACCGGGCTTCGTCCCGGCGCCTTGGCCGGCCTCCGCCTCGGGCACCAGCTCGACGGCTTCGACCGGGCCGGCACCACCCACCAGGATGCCCAGCGCCAAGGCGGAGCCCGCCCCAAGGATGTCGCGTCGCGTTACGGAATTCTCGTTGCTCATGACAATGCTTTGGACGCCAACCCGGCCGTCCGGTTTCCTGCCTTTCGAAATGAACGTCGCCTCAGCGGGCGGAAGGAAGCTTGGCGCTGCCCTTGGCGAGCCCGAGGGACCAAAGGATACCGCCGAGCACATGCTCCTGGTACCAGGGCTTCTCCCAAACATCGACGCGGTGGCCGAGGGCGGTGTAGAAAATACGCCCTTTGCCGAAGGACTTGTTCCATGCGAGCGGGTGGTGCCCGGGGACCTTGGTGTTGGGGTGCTTGTCCATGTCGAGGAGCAGATGGACCTGGTTCCGGTCGTACGACTTGTAAATGTAGATCTCGTCGAAAACCTTCACGGATCGGTCGATGTGCCGCACCGCCGGATGCTTGGCGTCCTCGACGAGCGCCTCGACCTCCACCTGCGGACCATGGGTCTCGAATTCGCCGCCCAGCATGGCGATGTAGGGGGGGAATCCGTGGAACGTGTCGGCGGCGGCGTGCGCGCCGGCGAAGCCCTTGCCCGATTCGAGCCATTTCAAAAACGCATCCCGGTCGGGAAGCGGCAGGTCGCCGGTCGTCGACGCGAAAAACACGCCGTCGTAGCCCTTGAGCGCCTCGGCCGTCATCTTTTGCGCCATGTCGGCATCTGTGCGAACGTAGTCGACCTCGAACTTGCCCGAGCGCGCGCCCAGCTCGCCGATCACCCGCTCCGCCACGGGAATCGAATCGGAATGGCGAAAACCCTTCGTGACCGTCACCACGAGCAGTCGCTTGGGCTTCGAAGCACGGGCGGGAACCGCAACGGCGATGAACGTGGCGACGATGGCACAGGCAAGCGCGGCAATTTTCATGGGAAACACCTCGTACGGGTCGGCGGCGACCCTCCATTATAACCGCGCCGAGGAGGCCGGACAAGCGCGAAACCCCCCGCGACGGTCTCCGGATCACGCTTCGCCGTGCGATATCCTGATGGTCCCATGCAGTCCCCCGCGCCCGCGACGGCGCCCGCGCCGCCGGATGCGGACGCCCTGGCGGAAGGACTCAACGAGGAGCAGCGGCGCGCTTTCCTGCACGACTCCGGTGCCGCGCTGGTGCTCGCCGGAGCGGGGTCCGGGAAAACCACCGTCCTGCTGCGCCGCATCGCCCGGCTCATCTCCGAGGGCGCGCCGCCCGCCCGGCTGTTCGTGGCAACGTTCACCAAACGCGCCGCGGAGGAAATGACCGACCGGCTTGGCCGTTTGCTCGGGCCGGAGGCGATCGAGGGAATCTGGATCGGAACGTTCCACTCCCACTGCCTGCGCATCCTCAAAATCGAAACCGCCCGCCTGCTCGGCAAGGAGGGACGCTTCGAGATCGCCGATGAGTACTGGCAGAAACGGGTGTGCCGGGCGATCCTCGGCAAGGGCGCTGATTATCGCAAGCTGCCCTCGCCGCCGTTCGGCCAGAATATCCGCCTCGATCCCAAGGCCGCGCTGCTGGCCGTTTCCGCCGCGAAGAACAACGGACACACGGTCGAGGACAGCGAAGGGGCCATCGCCCGCACCTACCCGGACTGGGAACCCCCCGCGGTGGAAAGCGTCGCCCGGTTCTGGCGCTGCTACGAGACCGCCAAACAAAAGGAATTCGATCTCCTTTCCAAGGTGCCCGCGCGCCGCCTCGATTTCGACGACCTGCTCATCGAGGCGCATGCGCTGCTGCGCGACCATCCCGAGGTGCTCGCCCGCTGGCAGGAGTCGTTCGACCACGTGATGGTCGACGAAACCCAGGACACGTCGGCGGTGCAGTGGGAGGTCGCGCGCCTGCTCGCCGCGCGCCACGGGAATCTGTTCATCGTGGGCGATGTCGGCCAAAGCATCTACGGTTTCCGCGGATGCGATCCCAAGCGCACCGTCATGGCGTTCCGCAAGGCCTACCCCGCCGGCGACATCGTCCGCCTGTCCGCCAACTACCGATCGTCCTCGACCGTGGTCACGATCGCGAACGAACTCATCGCCCACGCCGAACTCGACGACCGGTACCGTTTGTTGATGCGCGAAACCCGGGGCGTCGGACCCGATCCCGACCTGCACCAGCATGTCGACGCGGATGCGGAGGCGGCGGCGGTCGTTGCGCGGTTGCGGGCGCGCCTCGGTGCGACCCGGCTGCAATTCAAGGACTTCGCCATCCTTTACCGCACGAACGCCTACTCCCGGCCGTTCGAGGACGCGCTGATCGCGGCGGGCATTCCGTACCAGATCACCGGCGGCACCAGTTTCTACAATCGCCGGGAAGTGAAGGACCTGCTCGCCTACGTGCAGCTCTCCGTCGATCCGCACTCGGCGGCCGGCGCGGACGCGGCCCGGAGGGTGCTCAATATCGGCTCCAAACGGTTCGGACGACCCACCCGCTTCCTGGGGCCCGGATTCATCCGCAAGGTGGAGGAGATCGCCGAGCGCAATGGATGGACGTTCTACGAAGCCCTGCGCAAAGGAGCCTACACCACCGCGCAGGACGTCGCGATCCAGGATTTCCGCCGCCAGATCCGGGAAATCCACGAGGCGGGCGACACCGCCCAGATACGCCTGAAGGCGGCGCGCGACACCGGTTACGACGAATACGTGCTCTCGGAGGAGGGGGAAAGCGACGACGAAGGGGAGGGATCGAGCCGTCTCGAGAATCTCGACGAACTCATCGCCCTGTCGGCACGTTTCCATGGCCCGGAAGCCTTGCTCACGTTCGTGGCGGGTCAGATCCGCAAGGCGGGCGAATCCGCGCGGTCGGTCGACGCCGTGAATCTGATGACGGTGCACCGGGCGAAGGGGCTGGAGTGGCCCAGCGTCGATGTCGTGGGCTTCGCGATGAACCTGATCCCGCACCATCGCTCGCTCGCCTACGAAAACGGCGAACTGCGCGCCGACTCGCTCGAGGAGGAGCGTCGCATCGCGTACGTGGCGATCACGCGGGCCCGCGAGCACCTCGGCCTGAGCTGGCCGCAATACCACAACGGCAAGGCGCTCGGAGCTTCGCCGTTCCTGATGGAAATGCCCACGCTCGCGCCGCTCGTGGACGAGGCGCTCCGGGCCATGCCCGAGGAGCCGCTCGACGAGGATCCCCTGCCCGACGAGCCCGGGTAGGGGCCCGAAACGGTTGACAAACCGTCGTGCCGGCGGTTCAATCGACGATTGGAGGTTTCATGTACGCGCTGTTTGATGTCTATCAAAAGATTCCTTGGGTTCCGCGCGCCTTGCTCACATGGTGCGGCACGCTCTCGGGAATCGCGCTTTGCTTCCTCTGCAGCCGGGCGGATTGGGCCACCCACCACTCGTTGTGGGAATCCCTCGGCATCATGACGGGATGGTTCATGGCGATGGGCGCGCCGGTGATCCTGGCGATTTCGCGCAGTCCCTGGGACGAGTAGTCCCGCCTTCCCGCCGTTTCCCTTTCCGGGGCCGGGCTGCTCGCCCGGCCCTTTTTCCGTGTGCGCGTCCCCGCAATGGCGCGTTTTTCCCGTCGAAGGCCCGTGATTCCACCGGGAATTTGGTATAAGGAGGCATTATGCGCACCAAACGATTCCTCCCCTTCGCCGTTGCGGCGCTCGCCTTGGGCGTGGCGGCCCCCGCGATGGCCATCGTTCGACGCCACGACCGACCTGCGTCGCAGATCACGGCGCTCGGCGCGTTGTCGCAGTTCCAAGCGGTCGGGCAGCTCAACATGCCCGGTGCGCTCTGCTCCGGCACCCTGATCTCCAACACCTGGGTGCTCACCGCCGCGCACTGCGTGGATGGAGGCATGCCCGCCAGTTCGTTCAGGATCGGTGGAATCACCTACACCGCCGCCGAGTCGATCATCCACCCCAACTGGACGGGCGATCTGGCAAACGGTTTCGACATCGCGCTGGTGCGCCTCACCACCACGGTGACCGGAATCACCCCGGCGATCCTCAACACGAGCTTCGCCGAAGTGGGCAAGACCGCCACCTACGTTGGTTTCGGCAACACCGGCGACGGAGTCACCGGATTTGTCAACGGCACCACCGGAATCAAACGCGCCGGCCGAAACGTGATCGACGGACTGGGCAGCGTCTTCGGTGGCGTCAGCTCGAGCATCCTGCTCTCCGACTTCGACAGCCCCGACGGCACCAAGAACGCGTTCGCGGCCATCGGATCGAGCGCCACCGCGCTCGACGACGAGGCGAGCATCGCGCCCGGCGACAGCGGGGGAGGCATGTTCACCGAGGTGTCCCCGGGGCAGTGGCGCCTCACCGGTGTCCACAGTTTCATCGGCGCCTTCGGCGCGCCCAACGGCGATGGTGTGCCGAACGCGCAATACGGCGAGTACATGGGATCCACCCGAGTGTCCGACTATACGTCGTGGATCAACGGACACGTGTTCGCTTCCGCTCCCGAACCGACGTCGATGGCCCTCTTCGGACTGGGCCTCGGTGCGGTCGCGGTGCGCCTGCGGAGGCGGCGCGCCCACTGATCGTCCGCGGCTTCGCCGCGCGGACCCTTGCGACGTTGCAAGGCACGCCTTCCTCGCGGAGGCGTGCCTTGCGTTTTTCCCGGACCGCCGGAACGCGGATCCGGACCCGCCCGCACCAAAGGTAGACTCGCACATGCCCCCCGCCCTGCATACGTACACGGTCACGCCGACCCTGCCCGAGTCGCTCGCCGGCCTCCGTGAACTCGCCCACAACCTGCGTTGGGCCTGGCACCACGAGACCCGGACCCTGTTCCGTGCCTTCGGCGGCGAGGAACTGTGGCATCGCTGCGGACACAATCCTGCGCGGGTGATCGGCGAGGTCCCGCAGGAGCGGGTGGCCGCCGCCGCCGCGGATCCCGTGTTCCTCGAGCGCTACCACGCCGTCCTCGCGGAGCACCGCGACTACCTCGAGGCGTCCACGTGGTGGAGCGAAGGGCCG
>JBJTRZ010000605.1:0-3141 GCA_046076415.1 Armatimonadota bacterium | reverse complement strand
GCCGACCTGATGATGACGTCAGGTCCGGAAATCGAGACCGGTATTTGCCGTTTGGCCCAGCTTTCGCGGGCGACGGGTATCCACCTGGTCATCGCGACGCAGCGGCCGTCCGTCAATGTGATCACTGGAACCATCAAGGCGAACATTTCCAGTCGCATCGCGTTCGCGGTGAATTCGGCGATCGATTCGCGAACCATCCTGGATCAAATGGGGGCCGACCGCCTGATCGGTCGGGGGGACATGCTGTTCCTGCCGATGGAGGCCCCGAAGCCACAAAGAATTCAAGGGTGCTTCGTTTCCGAGCAGGAAACCGAACGTCTGGTCAATTTCCTCAAGGAACAGGGCAATCCGCATTTCGATGTCATTCCCACGGCGTCCACATCCGCGACGGGAGAGGATGACTCGGGGGAGATGGAATCCGAGGACGATCTCTTCGAGGCCGCGGTGCGTTTGGTGGTCACCGGCGGTTCGGCGTCGACTTCGATGCTCCAAAGACGCTTCAAGATCGGCTACACACGGGCGGCTCGCCTGGTCGATCTCATGGAGCAACGGGGAATCGTGGGTCAACTCGATGGTGCGAAGCCTCGCGAGATTCTGATTTCCCGCGACCAAATGGAGGAAATGTTCGACCGGACCCCGGTTTCGGACTGACGGCCCTCCAAAACCTCCTCGCTTGACGCACGTCGTTCCGGCTTCCATGATGGGGGCATGGAAACCTGCGACCTGCACCTTGGCCGAATACATCCCGATGCGCGCGAGGCGCGCTCGGCAGACGCGTTGCTGGTCCGCGACGGTCGCGTGGTGGCGACGGGCGATCGATCCGAACTTGCCTCGCTCGCCGGTCCGACGGCTCGAGTGCACGACCACGGTGGCCGCGTCGTGCTTCCCGGATTCGTCGATTCGCACCTGCATCTCTTTTGGCTCGGTTCGCTCATCGTGCGCCAAGCGAATCTGGTTGGGGTGGCCGGTCTGGCGGAATTGCTGGATCGCGTGGCCGAACACCGGCGCTCCAACGATGGTCCGTGGGTGCTCGCGCGCGGTTGGGACGACGCCCGGATGGCGGAGGGGAGGGCGCCCACGCGCGCCGAACTCGACTCGGTGGTGCCCGATCGTCCCGCCATCGCGACCCGCATTTGCGGACACTGCGTGGTGGCCAATTCCCGGGCCATCGCACTGCTCGATTCGGAGGAGCGGCGCGCAGGGGACCCGGAAACGGGGCGCTACACCGAGACGGCGATTCAGGCCTTCATGCGGCGGATTCCCCCCCTGACCGCCGACGAATCGGAACGGGCCGTGTTGCTTGCCCAGGAACGGGCGCTTCGGGTCGGCATCACCTCGGTAGGCACCCTGCTGGATACGGCGGATCAAATGCAGGCCTACCACCGGCTACATCGTCGTGGTCGATTGCAACTGCGCGTGACGGGAATGCCGCCACGAACCGCGGTCGGCCCCCTGCACGAGCACGGAGTCGGGTCGGGGTTCGGAGATGAACGATTGCGTTTCGGCGGGGCGAAATGGTTTGCCGACGGATCGCTCGGCGCGCGGACCGCTTTGCTTGCGGAACCGTACGCCGACGATCCCGATCCGACGAACCTCGGGGTGCGCGTCCACGATCCCGACCGCCTTCGGCAGGATTTTCGGGAAGCGGATGAAAAGGGTTTTCAAGTGGTCGTGCATGCGATCGGAGACCAAGCCGTGCGGGAGTCCATCGACGCGATCGAGGGTGCGCTCGGTGGCCGTCCCAACGCGTTGCGCCACCGAATCGAGCACGTGTCGGTCCTCCCGGCGGACTTGATGGACCGAATGGTGAAGTCGGACATCCTGGCGGTCGTACAGCCGCAGTTCGTCGTCAGCGACAACTGGACACCGGTGCGATTGGGGCCGGCGCGGGCTAGCGACGCGTATCCTTTCGCGCGAATGCGTCGCGCGGGAATCCGATTGGCTCTGTCGTCGGATTGCCCCGTGTAGGAATTGGACCCATTCGCACTGCTCGCGGCGGCGGTGCATCGGGATGCCTGGAGCCCGGACGAGACGCTGACGCTCGATGAGGCGCTCACCGACTATACGCTGGGTTCCGCCTATGCGATTGGCACGGACCGGTTGGTCGGGACCCTCGCACCGGGCAAGGCAGCCGATTTCGTGGTGCTCGACAGGAATCCGTGGCGCGGCGGGGAATCCCACCTGCGGGGATGCGAAGTCGTGGCCACGATGGTCGGCGGCGAATGCGTCCACGCAAAGGAGACTTGATGAAGCGTTCCGATTCCGTACCGTGGTTGGCGCGTTTGCTTCCAACGACCACCCGACCGAACCAGTCGAACCGTAGATTGGTGGTCAACGGGTATCGGGAATTCGACGCCAAAGGAACGCGGGCGGGATGGGTCGATTTCGAGTTTCGTTTTCCCGGGCTGGATGGCAAGGGCGAAACGGCCGTGGGGCGACTCTACGTTCCGGGAACGCTCGCCTATCGTGCCCGGAGCACCGTGCCCTACCTCCACAACGCCGGCTACGAACTCGATCCCGGTGCGGCCGCGGGATGGGTTTCCCGTGGGTATGCCGTCTCCACGGTCGTTGGCCATCCCCTGAATCCGCTGGGGCGGGGCGACCTGCTCGATCGCTGCATGGTCCATGGGATGCGTACCCTGCCGTTCCTTGATTTGGAGCGGATGGCCATCGCCGGTGGAAGCGCCGGAGGGTGGATGACGTTGATGGTCGCCGCCGATGCATTTCCGGTGCTCTGGTCGAACCCGGACGTGCCGGTTCTCAACTGGCCGTACAACGGCGATTACATCGAACGCAACCGGGCGCGTGCGGGAACCCTTGGATCCGATGGCAAGCCGTCCTGTCCGTTCCTTTCCGCGGTCGGCCAGCTGGCGGATCAGGTGAAATCCGTTTTCGCCATGCCGTGGACGTCGCCGGAGTGGCTTGCCCTCACACCGCTCGCGCAACTGGATGCGATCACCGCACCCGTGCTCGCCGTGTTCACGACCGCCGACATGCTCGTACCGATCGATCAGGTTGATGCGAAGTGGGTACGGAAGTTCGATGCGAGTCGTTTTCCGGGTGGATTTTCAACGGATGTGAACCCGGCGGTTCCGGTCCCCGGACGAGGGCCCCGCCTTGTGGACAACTTGCCACGCTCCC
>JBJTRZ010000604.1:0-4114 GCA_046076415.1 Armatimonadota bacterium | reverse complement strand
CTCGGTTCCGACTCCGGCATCGTTCACGGGGAACGGAACCGGAAGGCAGGAAAGCGCGATATGGGATACGGTCGGGTTGGTCCTTCGTGCAGGCATCGTCTTCGCAGGTGATTGTCGGCAATGTTGCCGGGTAGGATCAGGTGCTTTTCCCGGGTCGGGTCGAGGAGATTGCGTGATGGTCGATGCAGATGCCATTGCCCGCGTTGCCCGCGACAGTGTCTTGCCGCGGGTGCGGCGTACGCCGATGTACACGTCGGCCTCCGTTTCGGAAGCCGCAGGTGTCGCCGATTTGCACTTGAAGATGGAGAACCTTCAGCGCACCGGTTCGTTCAAGATCCGGGGCGCGACCGCGCGGATTGCCGCGATGGATGCCGGGGAGCGGGCCAGGGGCGTGATCGCCGCTTCGGCGGGTAATCATGCGCAGGGCGTTGCGCTGGCGGCGCGCGACGCGGGGGTGGGAGCCGTGGTGGTGATGCCGCGGACGGCGTCGAACGCCAAGGTGCAGGCCACGATCGGGTACGGCGCGCAGGTCGTGCTCGCGGGCGCCAATTTCGACGAAGCGGTGGCGGTTGCGCGGGAGCGCTCCGCCGCGACCGGAGCGGTGTTTGTTTCCGCGTACGACGACGACCACGTGATTGCGGGTCAAGGGTCGCTGGGCATCGAATTGCTCGAGGATTTGCCCGATGTCGACACGGTTCTGGTGCCGATCGGCGGCGGTGGATTGTTCGCCGGTGTGTCCACGGCCGTGAAGGCGGCGCGGCCAAGTTGCCGCGTGATCGGCGTGCAGGCCGCGGGAGCGGACGCGGCGGCGCGTTCGTTTCGGGCCGGCCGGTTGCTCGAGCCGTCGCTGCCCCCCGACACCATCGCCGACGGAATCGCGATCAAGGCGCCGAGCATTCGGACGTTTTCCTACATACGGGCCAACGCCGACGATGTGGTGACCGTTTCGGATGCGTCGATCGCGGAGGCGATCCTTTTGCTGCTCACCCGCATGAAGGTGCTGGTGGAACCCTCCGGGGCGGCATCGCTTGCCGCGTTGATCGAGCATCCCGGGATCGCGGTGGGGAGAACCGCCTGCCTGCTCTGCGGGGGCAACCTGGATGTCAAGTTGCTTTCGGACATCATCGAACGCGGGATGGTGCGTTCCGGCCGCTACCTGCATTTCCGTACGGATGTGGCGGATCGTCCGGGAGGACTTGCGGGGCTGCTCGATGCGGTTGCCGACGCGGGGGGCAACGTGATGGAGGTCGAGCACAATCGCCTGGACCCGGAGATCGCCTATGGACGCACGGGGGTCGAGGTCTTGGTGGAGACCCGGGGGAGTGCCCATGCCGCCGAAATCGAGCGCAAACTTGCGGGATCCGGTTACCATGTCCGCCGATACGGCTGACGTGCTCGCGGTGGCGGGGCGGGTATACTGGCAGGTCATGTCGGAGCGTATGTCCTTGGTGGATGCTATCCGTTTCCTGAAGGATCGGGAAACGGAAGCCACGTTCCTCGCCTTGGGACAAACGGCGTTGTGGGACGAACCCGTCAAGGCCGGGGTCGCCGCCGCGCTCCGGGTGCACTGGCCCGAGGCTCGGTTCCTTGCCGGGGTCCACGACACCGACTATTTCGCCAAACTTCCCGGGCATCCGTCCTCCGCTTCCGGCGAACCGTATGTTGCCCTGCGCCACGACGACCATGCCACGCGTGGACTCTGGTCCGCGGCCGGCGAGATGCACGTGCTGCTTGGCTCCGAGGATGTTCCGACGCGCGCCTTGCTGCGCTCCGATGGCGGGGCCGATCTGCACCGCGGGTTGCGCGGGGACGAGCATCCGGATGAGCGCCTGGTCGAATGGACCGAGGCTTGGGGCTGGACGGGACTGATCCGCACGGGCTGGCGCCGGGAAATCGTGGCCGAAATTCCCTTGCGCCGCATTCTGCCGGCGTTGTTGCGCCAACTGCGAACGACCGTCGATGCCTCCTTGGCAGTGGCGCCGGATGGGGACGTCACGGTGGCCGAACGCATCGGGTCCTGGTTGGAGGAGGTCGCGCAGGTGAGGCCGGATCCGCTGCTCGCCGACGCGTACGAGGACGTGCTGCGGCGGTTCCACGCTTGGCTCGAGCCCGGCAACGCACCGCTCGCCACCACGCGGTCCTCCCATCTCCTGCGATTCAATCCCGACACCGCCGGACGTCCCCGGTTCGCCTTGCTCTCGGCGTTCCTCGACCCGCGCTGGCGATCGCGGGCCGGCGATGCGTACGACGCCGCGGTGGCTGGTTCCGACATCTACCCGCTCGGAAAGTTCGGCGAGGGGGCGACGCCGTTCGATTTATTCGTTCCCGGCCACGGCCGTGGCACGTTGCGCCTTCTGCCCGGGCGCGTTGCGATCGACACGCCCGCTCCACTGACGATCGAAGGCAATCCGCGGAGCCTCGAGGATTTCGCGGCGCTGCTGAGCAATGCCCATGGCCCCGACTGCGTGCTCCTCGGCAAGGCGGTCTCGCTGCTCCCCATGCTTGGTGCGGAGCACCATTTCGTGTTTCACGAGGGCGCTTCCGGGTATTCGGGGCGATCCGCGCGATTCGTGGCCGGTCTCCGCCATGCCGGTATATCCGGTCCCGATCCGTTGCCGATCCTGCGCGTCGCCTATCCCACGCTGGATGCGCTCGCTTCCACCCGCTCGAAGTGGTTCCATTTGCCGGCCCATCTGCGCCAGGCGTTCGGTCGGGATCGCATCGACGGAGAGGATTTGGCGGCGTGTTGGCGCCGCGGGGTCGATTGGGAACGATCTCGTCTTGGGGAATGGAAAGCGTTGCGGTCGCCGCGGGCGTTGCTTGATCAATTGGCGCGCACGCTCGGCGGACATTGGCCGCGAATGGCCCGCGAGCATGCGGACATTACGGAGCGTTTGCTCGGAATTGTCGCCGACGCGCGCGCTGCCAAGGCCGTAATTTTCGCGTTCTCCGAGGAAACGTCGCGCCTGCAATGGCGTTTCGACAGCCTGCACCGCGAAAAGGGGTTCGATTTCCGGCAACGAGGTGGGTGGCTCGATGCCGACGCGATTGCGGAGCGGGCGGCGCGTTTCGACGCCCCGATAACGGCGTTGCGGTTGGCGCTCCGCGGTCGGCGCACGGAACTACGCGCATTGCGGCGGCGGGTGCGCTCGATCGAGCGCTCGCAGGAGGCTGTCGCCTTGCGGTGCCGGTTGCAAGCGATCGAATCGGAGGCCGAGCGCGAACGTATTCGTCAGGTCTCGCACGCGGTGCGCACGGTGCACGGCCTGCCCCATGCCAATGCACGTCCCAGTGCCTGGTGGTTTCCGTTCGTCGACGGAACGGGCGGGTGGTACCAGCGCACGGTCGAAGGTGCGTCGGTGTGGTGCGAACCCCTCACCCCCGACGCGTGAGCCTCGCGATCCCGTTCGCCAAGTTCCACGGTGCCGGGAACGACTTCGTGGTGGTGGATGCGGCGCAGTTGCCCCCTGGCTTGGAATTGAGCGCCTTGGCGCGCGCCTTGTGCGATCGCCACCGGGGCGCGGGCGCCGACGGCCTGCTCGTCGCCTCGCCCGGCGTGGATTCCGACCTCTCGATGGCGATCCACAACGCCGACGGCTCGGAGGACACCATGTGCGGCAATGGTGTCCGATGCCTGATCCGGCATGCCATCGACACGGGCCGGGCGCCGCAGGTCGGCGTGGTCGCAACCCGATCGGGCCCCGTTCCCTACCGCGCGTTCGACTCCGGCGCGGTTGAAGTGCAACTTTCCGAACCCCGATTTTCCCCGGAAGCGATTCCCGCGACAAGTCCAAGCACGATGGATGTGCCCGTGGCGGGCATTCGGGTCGATCTGCTCAACACCGGTTCGGCCCATGCGGTGGCTTTCGTCGATGCGTTGCCGGATCCGGCTACGGTGCGCCTCCGTTCGCCGGCGGTTGAAAACGATCCCCGGTTTCCCGAACGCGTTTCGGTGATGTGGACCCGCATCGAACGGCGCGACAGAATCCGCATCGCCATTTGGGAACGAGGGGTCGGCGAGACCTTGGCCTGCGGAACCGGCGCCGTTGCGGCGGTCGTGGCCTCGGCGCGCCGCGGATGGGTGGATGCCGAGGTCGAGGTCGAGTCGCCCGGT
>JBJTRZ010000603.1:0-6495 GCA_046076415.1 Armatimonadota bacterium | reverse complement strand
GCGACGGTCGGATCGATCAAACGGGGCAATTCGGAAGGCGCCACTTCGATTCGTGCCACCGCGTCGTGATGGCGCACGCGCAGTTCGCGGAAGCCGAGGGCGCGCAGCAGTTCCTCAGCGCGCTCGAGCCGTCCGCGCAGTTCGGGCGTCACGGGAGTGCCGTAGGGAACCCGGGACGCGAGGCAGGCCATGCCGGGTTTGTCCCAGGTGGCGAGTCCGCGGCGGCGCGATAGATGGCGGATTTCGGCCTTGGAAAGGTCGACGTCCTGGAGGGGAGCCACGGCGCGGTGTTCCCGGGCTGCGCGCGCTCCCGGACGATGGTCGCCGCGGTCGTCGGCGATCGCGCCGTAGGCGATGGCGTCGATGCCCGTTTCGTCGGCAACGGCGCGCAGGTGGACGAACAGCTCGTCCTTGCAGTGGTAGCACCGATCGACCGGGTTTGCGCGGTATTCGGGACGTTCCCCTTCGGCGGTTCGGGTTTCCCGCACCGGAATGCCGATCCGATCCGCCAGTTCGAGCGCCTCGCGGTGCTCGCGTTCCGGGAAGGAGGGCGAAACGGCGATGACGGCCACGGCGCGCGCGCCGAGGACCTCGTGCGCGACCGACGCGAGGTAGGCGGAATCCACGCCACCGCTGTATCCGACCACGAGCCCGCCGAGGGCGCGCAGGAGATCCTTGAGCGACTCCTCCTTGGCGAGGGCGCGTTCGGTGTCGATCCGGTTGGATTCCAGCGGGATCAGTGTCATGTCGGTCCAAGGATACCGGCGGGGCGGGGCGGGGTCAACGCCGGGGAATGCGGGGCGGGCGCCGCGCGTAGAATGGGGTGGATCGTCGCGGCGGTCCGGGGGGAGGTCGGCGATGAAGGTGGCGTTCGGTATCGCGGGCGATTATGCGACGGTGGGCACCGACGGCAAGGCGACGTTGGTGGGCATGTTCACGGTGCTCAATGTCGGGGATTTGCCGGCGACGCATCCCCGGATGCACTTGTTGATCGGCTTCGATCAGGAGCCCGACGACACCGGCCGGCATCGCACGTTTCGCGTGCTCTGGAACGACCCGGATCGACGTTCCGGAGTCCAGGTGGGTCACGGTTCGATCGCCGTGGCGACCCCGGTCACGGAGGGTGTGGCGCGCAGCGTCATCGCCGCGCCCGTCGAGAATCTCGCGTTGCAGGTCGCCGGGCCGCACTGTTTCACGGTGGAGCTCGACGGCCAACCGGCGTTCGAGATACCGATCTACGTGCGCCGTCGGGAGCCTTGAGGGGACGGGGGCGGCGCACCGCCCGCGCGCAGGATCCCGGTACTCAATGGACATCCCGCGAAACGACCACAGTTTCGACGGGCGCACCGACTTCCCTGGCAGGGTAGTCGCGGTCCATGGTGGAACGTGCTCCCATGCCCAGAGCTCGATTCCCTGTTCCGTCCGAGGAAGCCTGGGCCATCGTTCCCGCCTCCCAGTTCGTACGTGGCACCAACGACCGTCTCTGGGATCAGGCGCCGTCCCATTCGGTGCGCCTCTCGAGCTCCGTACGCATGGGGAAATCCGTGGTCGGAGCCGATGCGTTCCGACAATTCCGCCCAGACCTTCCCATCCGCACCATCGGTGGCGCGGTGGCGGGGATCTCTTGGCACGATGCCATGGCGTATTGCGCTTGGCGCGCCCGGCGGACCGGAAGGCCGTGTCGGTTGCCTACGGAAGCCGAATGGGAACGAGTTTTCCGAACTCCCGGGCATTTCGGTGCGACACCCGCCCCGAGCGGCGTGCGTGAATGGTGCCTCGACGACTATGGCGATTACCCCACAGGCCCCGTCGTGGATCCGGTGGGGCGCGAGGGTGGAGCGTGCAAGGTGATCCGGGGCGGGCCGCTCGATGCGGTGGATACATCGGGGCGCATTATTCCACCGAGCTGGTACGCGGAGCCCACCTACCGAGCCGCGATGCCTCCGGCTTTCGGGATCGACGCGACCCGGACGGTGCGCGCCACGCGATACCCGGCCCCCGGCTGGATCGGCGTCTGGTACGGATCCAGCGAGTTTGCCCGACCGCAGGAGATCGAAATCCTCGAACGGTCGGAGGCGCAATGGAACGGCGATGCGATGCGCGGGGGCGACTGGAGCGCGGAGTACCGCGGCCGGTTGGTGCCGGTCGCCAGCGGCGTCACCGTGTTGCGCATCGAGACCGAACTCGCCGTGCGACTCTGGCTGGACGATCGCCTAGTGGTCGATACCGCCGCTGGAATGGCGATTCCGATCCAGCTCGAGCGCGGACATGCCGTGGCGGTTCGATTGCGCTATCGCCACCGCGGGGGTCGGTCGCTGCTGAGGGTCGCTTGGGACCGTCCCGACGGAGTCCGGGAGTTGCTGCCCGCCTCCGCAATGGCGCATTTGCGCGAGGACCGCGAGTTCGTCGAGGCCATCGCGCCGTCGACGGACCTTGCCCCCGGCGCCCACGCCATCGGATTCCGCGTGGTCGAAGCCCCCCTGCCCGGAACCAAACCCTTGGATCCCATGCCGGAATTCCACCAGATCGGGGTGGCTCCGGCCACCGCCTCCGTCCGCCATTCGGGAGATCCCGCGCAGCCTTGGTTCCGTCGACGAGCCGCGCTGCCCACTCCCCTCGAGTCTTCCGTGGAACCCCGATTCCAGCGGGAAATCGACGCGGCTGGATTCCATCCTTCGTTTCGCGGGCACAACCATAGCCCGGCGCTCGAGGTGTGCGACAACGGCGACGTTTTCGCGACGTGGTACACGTCCTGGACCGAATACGAGCCCGAGGTGTCGCTGATCTGCGCCCGGCTCCGACGAGGCGCGGACCAATGGGATTTCCCCAGCCGCCTGACGGACTTCGCCGGCGCGAACGACCATGCACCGTTGCTCTGGAAGGACCGCGGAGTGCTGCGCCTCTTCTGGGGTTCGCCACGGCTCGCGGGAGGCGGTTTTCCCTTTCAATGGAGGGAATCGCGCGACCACGGAACCACATGGGGTCCCGTGCGTTTCCCGCGATTCATCACCCCCATCGGTCCCCACGCCCGCCAGCCGATCAACACGGCCTTCCGGGACCCGACCGGCGCGTGGTGGGTTGCCAGCGACGCGATCGGAGGGAGTTCGGTTTTCTGGTGCTCCCGCGACGAAGGCCGTACCTGGAGCGACCCGGGTGGGCGGACCGCCGGGCGGCACACGGTGGGCGCCGCGCTGCGCGACGGCCGCCTGCTCGCGATCGGCGGGAAGAACACGGATGTGGACGGCTGGATGCCACAGGCCATCTCGGCGGATGGCGGACGATCGTGGACGGTCCAGCGCACGCAGTTCCCGGCGCAAGGGGGCAACCAACGTCCGTCGCTCGTGCGCCTCGCCAGCGGGCGTTTGTTCTTCGCCGCGGATTTCCAGCGCGCCGGCGGTGCGCGACCGGCGGGCGAAACCCGCGCCGGGAGCTACGCCGCCCTATCGTCCGACGAGGGAAGGACTTGGACGATCAAACCGATCCCCGGTGTGCTCGCGCACGAGACCGGTCCCGAATTTTTCGGAAACGTGCCGGGAGCGGCCACGTTGGGATATTCCGTGGCCCGCCAGGCCCCCGATGGCACGATCCACCTGCTGGCGACGATGACCCGGCCGGGTCTGCATTTCGAAATGAACGAAGCGTGGATCCTCGATCCGGAGGCGGGTCCGACCATACGCGACGTTCCCGGGGGCGCCGTTCGCTTGGGTCCGGACGACCGTCGCCTACGACCGGATCCTGGCCCCGTGGGTGCGGTGCGTCGATCGACGTTTCGCGCAACGGGCGGACCGGGGGGCGGGCGCGTATCGTTCGGCCTTGGCACGGACGCCTCGGGCCGGGTATGGAGGCATGGCCCGGAGATCTGGCGCAGTTCCGCGGGTGGCTTGATCTACGAGGCCAACTGGGACCGGGGCGTGCGTACGGGCATCGAACGTTGGTGTGCGCCGAACGGCGTGCCGATCCGCGAGCGGGAGCACCACGCGGACGGCATTTGCACGCAACGAACGTTCGTCGCGGACGGAAACGTCGCCACGACCACACGTTGGAAAGACCAGTGGCGGGTGGATTGACCCCTCCGGCCCCGGCGGGGAGGCGCGGTTGCCTCCCCCGGAGCCCCATCCCTTCGCGTCAGGACGGAATGCGCCCGTATTTCAAGCCGCCCGCGCGGTAGTGCGCCTCGAGCGCCCGCAAACGCACGGTGAAACCGGCGAAATCCCGGCGGGCCCGGGGCGACCAACCAATCTCCGCCACCGCCGCCGCACGCGGGAACGCCAAGTAGGTGGCCTTCTCGATCGATTTCACGTACTCGCCCCAGACCTCCGCCTCGACCCCAAGCACCTTGAGCGCCTCCGCCGGAGTCAGGGCATCGGGAATCGGGTGGTACGAATACACCTTCTCGATCGGCAGGTAACCGCCGATGCACTCGTACTCCGCCCCCTTGGCCAATTCACGCTTGGGATCGTCCTGATAGTAGTCGAGGTACATATGGCTGGTGGGGGCCATGACAATGTCCTTGCCCTCCTTCACGGTGTCGATGCCCCACTGCTCGGAACGCCACGCCATCACGGTGGCATTGGGCGAGAGACCGCCCTCCCGGATTTCATCCCAGCCGATCAGGCGGCGCCCCCGCTTCGACAACATGCCCTCCGCTTGACGGATGAACCAGCTTTGGAGCTCGTCCTCGTTCTTCAATCCATTGCGCTTCATGAAATCCTGCGCGTAGGCGCTGGCCTTCCACTGCGATTTGGGCGCCTCGTCGCCGCCGATATGGATGTACGTGCTCGGAAACACGTCGCAGATCTCGCCAAGGATGTCGTCGAGGAAGCGGAGCGTCTCGGGCTTGGGGGCGTAGGTGTACGACTGCACCCCCCACTTCTCCACCACCTTGGGAGCGAATCCGGGAACATCGGTGTTGCCGAACTGCGGGTAACTGGCGATCGCCGCGCTTGAGTGACCCGGAATTTCAACCTCCGGCACCACCGTGATGTGGCGCTCCGCGGCGTAGCGAACGATATCGCGACACTCGCGCTGGGTGTAATACCCTCCGTGCCGCTTCCCATCGGAGGCGTTGCGGTCGCCGTAGCGCGGCGACGACGCCCGCCAGGCGCCCGTTTCCGTCAATTTCGGGTACTTGCGCGACTCGAAGCGCCACCCTTGGTCCTCGGTGAGGTGCCAATGGAAAACATTGAGTTTGTGGAACGCCATCCAGTCGATCAGGGTCCGGATGTCCTTGGCCGGCAGGAACCACCGGCCGGCGTCGTACTGCAGGCCGCGCCAGGCGAACGCCGGGGCGTCGTCGATCTTCGCCGCGATCACCGGAGCGCCTTCCGGATCGGACCAGCGGACATCCCCCACCGGCGGACAGAGCTGGAGCAACGTGACGATGCCGTGGAAAACGCCCGCCCGGTCCTTGCCCGCGATCCGCACTCCATCGGGGGTCGCCACCAACTGATACGCTCCGGCGACGGCACCCACGGATGGGTCCACGGCAAGCGCGATGGCCCGCGACGACGATCCGCCGCCCTTGCGCAGCTTGGGCGCCTTTCCGAGTCGTTGGTCGAGGAACTCGGCCAAACGCCGGGCTTCCGGCGCCGCCGCGGCGTCGTGCCGAATCACCACGTCGGTGCCCAACTTGAACACGCCCTCGAGGCGGCGGGCCGCCACGGGAATCGGAACGATCGGCAATTCGTCGGCAGGCACACGCGGGTTGGGCATCGGGGATCCTCGGTCGGAAATTGGGCCGTCTTCGGCCGTCCGAATTGTACCGGAAGCCGGCGCCGGCGGTCCCGTGCTCAGCCGTCGATGTCGGTCCCCGCAAGCCCTCCCGGCGTCAAATGAAAGTCCGGGCAGTCCTGGCGGGAAGGACGTTGGCGCCGCGCCTGCACGAACGCGGCGTGGCCGTCGGCGAACACCACCACCCTCCCGCCATCCCAGCGGTCCGGCCCCGGCGTGCCCGGCCCGGCGAGCGTTCCCCAATATCCCACCGGCCCGCGGGTCCTTTGATGGCTGTTGAAGTACTCGCCGAGCAGGATCTTGCGCGCCGGAAACGCCACGTCGGCGTCGGTGCGCGTGACGCAGTCCGCACCCGCCCCCGGGGTGCGCAGCGCCAACCGCAGGTTCGCGATCCCCATCGCATCGATCTGATCGGGCGTGTGGTAGAACGCCGCCGAGTAGCCGTAGGACGTTGCATCGAAACCCGTGCCGGCGATGGTGTCCGACGGGCAGAGCAGAATCGACGGCTGCCCCGAAACCGATGAAAACGTGCCGTCGCCGCGATCCCGCAGCCCCGCGCCCACGTAGGGCATGATCGGCCAGCGGAACCGTTTGCCCACCCAAAGGTAGGGGTCGCCCACGTTGGGATACGCCCCGTCATGGTCCTGCGCGTAAAGCGAGAACGCCATCCCCAGCTGTCGCTGATTGGAGACGCACGCCGTGCGACGTCCCGCCTCGCGGGCACGGGAAAACACGGGAAACAGCATCGCCGCGAGGATCGCCACC
>JBJTRZ010000602.1:0-6628 GCA_046076415.1 Armatimonadota bacterium | reverse complement strand
CGGGCATTGCACCTCGTGCGCCGCGGCGGGGTGATCGGCATCGACAACACCCTTTGGTACGCCAAGGTGGTTGATCCGGAAGTCAACGACGACGACACGGTGGCGATCCGCGCGATCAACGCGAAGGTGCATGCCGATCCGCGCGTCGAGATGGTGCTGTTGCCGATCGGCGACGGCTTGACCTTGTGCCGCGTGCTCTGACAACCCCCGTGTCGACGGAGCGCGTCGCGGTGGGGGCCGCGGGCGAGATTGCGGCCCGCCGCCACTGCGAGTCGCTCGGCTACGCGGTGCTTGGCGCGAACGTGCGATTTCCCGCGCAGGGCGACTGGCCGGCGCTGCGGGGCGAAATCGATCTGGTGTGTCGCGACGGCGACGCGGTGGTGTTCGTGGAGGTCAAGGCGCGCCGCGGCGACCTGCGCGTGATCCCCGAGGAGAAAGTGACCCCCGCGAAACAGGTGCGCCTCGCCCGGCTCGCGTCCGCCTGGCTTTCCCGAGGTGGTTGGTACGGGGCGGACGCGGAGTTCGGCATCCGGTTCGACGTGATCGGCGTGGTGCTGGGCGTTCGCGGCGAGGTGTTGCGGTTGACGCACCGGCGCGCCGCGTTCGCGCCTTCCGAGGGATCCACTTTCGGCGACGGCTGACGGTCTGCTTCCGACGGGGCGCCGCCGGCCGGAGTCACCAGCGGAGCTGATCGTGGAAGAGCAGCAGCTCGTGCCGGTTCGGTGTTTCGGTTCCGTAGGTTTCCGTGAGGTATTTGGCGAGCTTTTGTTCCCAGGAGCGCGCCACATCCCCGTGGCCGAGGGCCCGGTGGGCTTTGGCGAGGAACGGCCAGTTGAACGGATCCCTGTGCAGTTTCTCCGAGGCGGTCAGGGTCCGGATCGCTTCCTCGTTGCTCCCGGCGCGCTGCAGCAGCACGCCGAGCGTGTTGAGGTAGGTCGCGAGGTCGGCGGAGGGCCGGTCCAGATCGGCGGGGTCGTCGGCGGCCACGCGCGAGACGGGGGCGATGCTTTCGGGAATGTCCTTGAGGTATTTTCGCTTGGGCAGGGCCGATGCCGGGATTCCGGGCGCCGCGTTGTCCGCACGCTTGGGTCGGGGCTTGTTGTCCGTCGCCGTGGCGGCGGCAACGGCGGCGCGGGCGAGGGCGATGGGTTTTGCGAATTGCTCGGGGTATCCGGGCATCATCGCCGCGGCCCATGCGATGTTGTTGCAGGTGAGGGCATCCGCCTTCGCCGGATCGATGCGGCCGACCTGGTCCGCGCGGTAGGCGTCGTATTCCTGCACCTTGCCGGTGAGCGCGAGCCAGCCCGCCTTCGCCACCGGGCTTGGATCCGGTTCGCTGCCGTCGCGCTGCTCGAAGGGATCCGGGCTGAGCCCCTGCATCGATCCGGCGCGCAGCAATAGATCGTAGTCGGCGTAGGCTTTCGGATGGTCGCCGAGCCGGAGCAATGCCTCGGCGCGCAGCGCACGGATGCCTTCGGGGCAGTCATCCTTGGTGCATGCTTCGTCGGCGATGCGGATCGCACCGCTCCAGTCTCCCGCTTTTCCGCGGTCGGCGATGGCCATGCGCACCGTGCGCATCAACCGCGCGAGCCGCGAAATCGTTTTCATCTCGCGACGATCGGGTTGGAACGCCTGTTCGGCTTGCCGGTCCATCATTCGGGTGAGCATGCCCGAACCGAGCCACAGGCCCACGAGCACGAGCAGCGGAATGCACACCATCAACAGTCGTTTCCGCGTCGAATCGTCCGCACGCATCGCCTCGCCCTCCCGGCCCGATTGTACCTTCGCCTACGAAGCGAAATTCCGTCGAAAGATGGTTTATCCGCAGCCATTTGCGCGGAAGGATTGCTTTGGCAGGGTTCCTGTGGCCAAGCGGGGTCGGGGAACGCGACCGTGCCAACGGCGGCGCGGACGAGGACCAAGCATGGAGATCCACGATTCACGACTGGGACGCCGACGTCGGCGTCGGCGCCGCGCGGTGGGCGCACTCTTGGCGATGGCGGTCGCGGGCGCCGCGCTCGCCGCCGCGGGGCGCCTGCCGGACGATTCCGGCGCGATTGCGCCCACGGTCGCGACCGCGTCGGTGCCCCGCGCCATGGTCGCCGTGCGCCCGGGCGACACCCTCGGCGCGATCGCCGAGCGGATCGGTCCTACGGATTGGTCGTCGGCCGAAAAGACCGCCCGCCTGCAGGAGGCCAATCCGCGGGCGGACCTTTTGACCCCCGGCCAGTTGCTGCGCGATCCCTGGCGCTGAGTCGTCGGGATCAGCGGCCCGCGGGAGGCGGATCGTCGCGCCATTTGACATGGCCGTCGGCGTAGACGATCGCGCGTCCGCCGGGACCGTCGACGTGCCCCAGCATCGTGCCGGCCGGAGCGTCGATGGCGGCGAGCGCGAGCTTGCCTTCGTAGGTGTACTGGAACGATGCCAGCAAGGCGTTGTCCTTCAGATACGGCCCCAGCGCATCGCGGTTGCCCGGCGCCGGCAATGTTTCATCGTAATCCTGCGCGTACATCATCGTCGCCAGCCCGGCCTGCTTCGCCCGGATCATCGCCTCGCGTTTGGCCAGGGTCCTGCGCATGCCGTCGAATGCGGCGCGATCCACGGTGGCCAGTGCACGGCCGTAGATCCGTCCCTCGTGCACCCACAGCACGCCCGAAAGGTCGGGGAGCAGGACCGAAGTGCCGTCGTGTTCGGCGGTCACCAAGGTCTCGCGGGGAACGGCGGGAGTTGCCGTTGGTTTGGGGCGGGTGCCGGTCGCGGCTTTGGCATCGCGGGACGCGACCAGCCACAGGCCGAGGAGTTGCCGACCGCTCGGCTCGTCGATGCGGATTGTGTTGAGCGTCAATGGCGCGGGTTCGGTGGGAGTCTCCGAATCGGGAGTCGGCCTCGGTCGCGGCTTGGGTTCCGGGACCGCTTGTCCGCGGTTCACATCCACGATCCAAGCTTCACCCTTGAACTTTCCGTCGGGCGAGCGCTGGATCCGGGTTGCGCGGAAGTGGTCGCCGCCGTCGGTCCAGGAATCCGGGCTGGATCCGGGCGGGACCGGGATCGGGCGCCGTTCCCCTTTCGGGCCGATGAGTTCGACCGAGCCATCCTCGAACGTCAGTAGCGCGCGGGGTTTCTCCGGCGCGAAGAGCGCCTTTGCATCGCGATGGAGCGGGGGCGACAGGGTGCCGGTGGCGGCGTTCAACCGGTGCATCCACGAGGTGGTTTCCTCGGGCTTGTCGCCGGGATCGACGCGTTGGATCAGCGCGACTGCGGTGCCTGCGAACCAGCCTTCGACATGCACCTCCGCATCCTCGCGGTCGGTGGGCGCGCGCCAAACCGCGGTGTTGCGGCGCGTCCGGGCGTCGTGCAGCGTCAGGCGGGAGGGGCCGGGGGGAGGAGCGTCGAGATCCAATGGCCCGCGTTTGCGCTCGTTGGGCCGATGCACGACGAGGGCGTAGCGTCCGGTCGGCGCAACATCGATGGAATCGAGCGGTCCTTACGCCACGGGCTCGGTGGGACCGAGCAGGGTTGCCCGGTCCCCGCGGACCACGGCCCGCAGCGGGTCGATGCTGTCGGCGAGGGGGCGGGCGGGCATTGCGACGGCGCAGAGCAGCAGCACGGCGAGGGTTGGGTAGGGATGGGGAGTGGACATGGTTGGGGCGGGGCTGGTTCGGGTGTGCCGGTGACTACGGCTGGATCGGGAAACGTGCGAGGGCGACCGCTACGCGGCGCAGGGCATCCACGGGCAAGGAGGCGCCGCCGTGCACGATCGGAGGTGCGGGTTCGGTTCGTGTGGCTCGGGCGCGAAGGGCGTGGTCGAGCGCCTTGTTGGCATTCGCGAACGCGTTGGAGTGCGGGAAGCCCGCCACGGCCGCGAACGCTTCCGCCACCACGGCGGACAACGCGTTGGAGAGGTCCGCGCGGCCGACCGGGTCGTCGACCACCGCGCGTAGCGCTTCGGGGAAGCAGTTGGCCGTGCTGAGCAGGAAGCCATGGTACGGGCCCTGTGGGGCGAGCCAGCGGGCGTAGTCGCCTTCCGCGCCGCGCACGAGCACGACGGTGGGAGGGAGGAGGCCGGAGACAGCCACGGTGTCCTCGCCGGAACTGTCCTTGAACCATTTGAGGTTCTGATGGCGTTTGGCGAGGGCGGCGGCGGAATCGGGGGCGATGCGGTTGCCGGTGATCTGCGGGAGTTGGTAGAGGGCGGTGGGGTGGCCGAGGGCGAGCACGTGCTCCAGCGCATCCTCGATTTCCGAGGGAGAGCGGTCGCCGTGGGGCGCGCACACCGCGATCCCGGGGGCGCCCGCCGCTAGCACGCGATCGGCCCGTGCCAGAATGCCCTCGAGCGATGGAGCGAATGCGCCGGCGAGGAGCGCGAATCCGTGTTCGCGGGAGAGTTCGGCGCCGAGCCGGGTCACCGTGTCGGTTTGAGCGTCGTCGAGTTGCCAGCCGTCGCCGGTCGATCCGGGCATCAACAGCCCGTCGACGTGGGGCCGCAGGGTGGCGGCGTGTCGGCGCATCGCCTCCGCGTCGATGCTTCCCCCCGCGGTGTGCCGGGTGAGCAGGGGGCACCAAAGGGGCGGTCGGTCCATGGGCGATTGTACCGGCGGATTCCGGTGTGCGATTTGGCGGGCCGGGCGCCGCGGGGGTTGAATGCTCGTGGGGAAGTCGGCTCGAGTCGGCGCGTTCGCCGCGGGAGGTGGGCACCATGGCGGGCACGTTGACACCGGAGGCGCGCTCCGCGCACATGCGCCGGGTTCTCGGCGCGGACACGTTGCCGGAGCGCACCGTGCGGGCGCTGCTGCACGGTGCGGGCTTCCGCTTCCGTCTTCATCGAAAGGATCTGCCCGGTCGTCCGGACATCGTTTTGCCGCGGTACCGCACCGTGGTGTTGGTGCACGGTTGCTTTTGGCATCGCCATCCGGGGTGTCGTGCTTCGCGCGTGCCGTCGACGCGGCCCGCCTGGTGGGAGGCGAAACTGGCGCGCAATGTCGAGCGCGACCGGGAGGTGGCGGAGGCGCTGGTGGCGGCGGGTTGGCGGGTGGTGGTGGTTTGGGAGTGTGAAACGCGGCCCGCCGGGCGCGCGGCGCTGTCGGCGCGGCTGACCGCGCTGTTGCGCGGCGATGGCGGGCAGGGACCCTCCCCCGAGGAGCTGGCTGGAATCGTCCCGGGTCAATGACTTTGACGCCGGGCTTCGCGTTGGTCGGCGCGGCCCGCTGATACAATGAACGCGATCCCCCAACCGTCCCGAGGAACCGTCTTGTCCGCACCGAACGGCCCCGTGCCGCCGATTCCCGTCAATCATCCCTCCTACCCGGAAACCACCCCAGCCGTGGTCCGGGGGATGGGTCTCAACGACTCCGAATACGAGGAGATCGTGCGCACCCTCGGTCGCACTCCGACCTACACCGAGGTGGGCATGTACGCGGTGATGTGGTCCGAACACTGCGGCTACAAGTACTCCCGCCCGGTCCTCAAGGCGTTCGCGGAATATAAGAAAGCGCAGGAGAGCGGCGCGCTCGAGAATGCCGGCGTGGTGCCCCTCGGCGACACCGGCTGGGGCGTGGTCTTCAAGATGGAATCCCACAACCACCCCTCCGCGGTCGAGCCGTTCCAGGGCGCGGCCACGGGCGTGGGCGGAATCCTCCGCGACATTTTCACCATGGGCGCCCGCCCGATCGCCAACCTGAATGCGCTGCGCTTCGGGCCGATCACCGGCGAGGGCCCGGTGGTCGACCGCAATCGCTACCTGTTCGAGCATGTGGTCAAGGGCATCGGCGACTACGGAAACTGCGTCGGTGTGCCCACGGTCGCCGGCGAGGTCACGTTCGCGCCGTGCTACAACGGCAATCCGCTGGTGAACGCGATGTCGGTGGGGGTGGTGCGCCTCGATGCGATCGCGAGCGCCAAGGCCGCCGGTATCGGCAATCCGGTCCTCTACGTGGGTTCCGCCACCAGTCGCGACGGCATCCACGGCGCCACGTTCGCGTCCGTCGAACTCACCGAGGAGTCCGAGGCCAAGCGGCCCAATGTCCAGTGCGGCGATCCGTTCACCGAAAAGCTGCTCATCGAGGCCACGCTCGAGGCGCTCGCCACCGGGGGCATCGTCGGCATCCAGGACATGGGTGCGGCGGGCCTCACCTGCGGAACCTGCGAGATGTCGGCCAAGGGCGGACTGGGCATGGAGATCGATGTCCAGCGGGTGCCGCGGCGCGAGACGGGCATGAACGCCTACGAGGTGCTGCTCTCCGAGAGCCAGGAGCGCATGCTCGCGGTGGTGGCCAAGGGACGCGAGGAGGAGGTTGCGGACGTATTCCGCAAGTGGGGGCTCAACGCGGCCTACATCGGTTTCACCACCGACACCGGCAACGTGGTGGTGCGCGACGGCGATCGGGTGGAGGCCAACATTCCGGCCAAATCGCTCGCCGACGACTGCCCGACCTATTTCCTCGACGCGGCGGAGCCGGAGTACATCGGCCGGGTGCGTGGTGCGGACCTCTCCACCCTGCCCGAACCCGCCGACCTCGGTGCGGTGCTGCTCCAATTGCTCGGGTCGCCCTCCATCGCCAGCAAACGCTGGGTGTGGGAGCAGTACGACTGGTCGGTGCAAACGCGCACCGAGATCGGCCCCGGGGTCGG
>JBJTRZ010000601.1:0-3486 GCA_046076415.1 Armatimonadota bacterium | reverse complement strand
GTTCACGGATCGAGGGGAAAGATCGGCCGGCGAACCCGTTTCCAGGGCAAGCGGAGCAGGTTGGTCGGCGAGGGGCCGGGCGTGTCGACATTGACGAACCCCTCCGCGATGCGCTCCCAGGCGCGCCGATGCGCCACCGCGGCCTTGACTCCGACCACGGCGAGCGACTCGGGCACGATGCCGTTGGACCGCCACATTCCCAGATCGAACGGCGGGGTTTTCCGACTGGTGAGCAGCACGCGGACCCCGGCGGTGCGGACAACGGCGCACGGGCCCATTTCCACTACGCCGCCGCCCATCGACGCGAGGTGGCCGGTGGGATCCTCGAGCAGGAACCGCCCATCGCTCCGGGATTCCAAAATGCCGTCGATCGGGAAGGGCGTGGTTGCGCCAAGGCAACCGCTTCGCCCACCCACCGTGATCGAAACGGGCGCGCCGATCGCGAACTTACCGAGGGTCGCCACCGCCACCGGATCGGCGATCGCCACCGCGGCGTTTGCGAGATTCAATTCCAGGAACGCCGCGAGGAGTGCGGTGGTGTCGCCGGGGGTGCCTCCGCCGATGTTGTCGGACGGCTCGGCGACCACCAGCGGGCCCCGGGCCCCGGTGGCCGCGCGCAGCAAAGCGGCGATGTCGGCTGGGGTGGGTTCGCGGCGCAGACCTTCCGCGCGGTGCTCCCATGCGTGGCGGGACAGGCGCTCCACGACCCGGCGGGCCCGCTCCGGATCGCCGACGGTGCTGGCGGTGAACGACACCCCGGCGTCGTCGATATCGGCGTAGCTGAATCCCGCGAGCACGTTGACGGCGATCAGCTCCGGATCGTCGGCCTCGGCGGCCCGCGCCATCGCCTCCAGGGTGCGCATCGGTTCGTCGTCGGTGCCGGTGCCCGCGGGGGGCCAGAGCACGGCGGGTGCCGCGCGCACGGTGGCGGCGCGGCGCCCCGAGCGGATCAGGAGATCCAGGGCGCGCGCGGCTACTTCGGCCGCCTCGCGGCCGTCGATATGCGGGTTCGTGCGGTAGGCCACGTGCACATCGGCGTGGCGCGCCATGGCCTCCGTGGTGTTGGCGTGCAGATCGAGGACCACGGCCACCGGGGTACGCTCGGCACCGGGCAGGGCGCGCAGCCATGCGAGCAGCGCACCCTCGACATCGGGCTCGTCCTGCGTCACCATCGCCCCGTGCAGCACCAGCAGCACACCGTCGAAGCCTGCCGCGCCCTGCGCGGTCCACGTTTCCTCGAACACCGAGCGGAATCGCTCCGCCACGACGGAGTCGACCCGTGCCGACGGCAAGGCGCGCAGATCGATGGCGGGGACCACGCTCCAGCCGAGCGCCCGGGCCGCGTCCACGGCGCCCCCCATCGGGGAACCGCCGCCCGCCGAGCCGAGGATCGCGGCTCCGAGGGTTTCGGTGAAGTCGGATAGGGAGGTGGTGCCGGGCAGGAACGTGTTGGTCTCGTGGTAAAGGCCGGCGATGAGCACGCGAGGCGTTGGGTCGGACATTGGGTGTTCCGTTGCGTGCGCCGCGGCACTTTTCCTACAATGCGGAGTTCCCGATTCGGGAAACGGAGGCTCGGCGATGGCGACACGGGACGATTCCCGCAGGGCGAATTCGGCGATGTGGCATGCGCGGGCCGAGAACGTGCTGGCCGGCGGGGTTTCCAGCGAATTCCGCAAGGCTGCGCCGGGCCGCAATCTGGTCTACGTGCGCGGCGAGGGAGCGCGCATTCAGGATGTCGATGGCAATACCTACCTCGACTTCGCGCTCAGCCAAGGACCGTTGGTGCTGGGGCATTCGCCGAAGGAGGTGCTCGACGCCGTGGCAGCGGCGTCGCGTGAGGGCCAGATCTTCGCCGGGCAACACCCGCGCGAGATCGAACTGGCGGAAACCATACAACGCTTGGTGCCCTGCGCGGAGCGGATCCGCTTCGCGCTTTCGGGTTCGGAAGCGGATCATGCCGCCATCCGTCTGGCGCGCGCGGCCACGGGCCGGCCATTGTTCATTCGCTTCGAGGGGCATTACCACGGGTGGCTCGATTCGGTGGCGTGGTCGGTCGGTGCGGGAAGCGCCGACGCGCTGGGTCCGCGCGATGCGCCGGTGCCCGTGCCGTGGAGCCACGGGTTGCGGGCCGAAGACGCCGCGGGTTGCGTGGTGCTGCCGTGGAACGACTTGGCGGCGGTGGAGCGGGTGGTGTCGGAGCGGCATGCGGAGATCGCCGCGATCGCGACGGAGCCGATCATGTGCAATGCCGGGTGCATCGAGCCGGTTCCGGGCTTCCTCGAGGGGATGCGGGCCCTGTGCGATCGGTATGGAATCGTTTTGATTTTCGACGAAGTGATCACGGGGTTCCGGGTGGGTCTTGGCGGGGTGCAGGCCCGGTGCGGCGTGGTGCCCGATCTGGGCGTGTTCGGCAAGGCGATCGCCAACGGCTATCCAATCGCGGTGCTCGCGGGCAAGGAGGCCACGATGCGGTGGATCGCGGATGGCCGGGTGGTGCACGCGGGCACGATGAACGCCGGAAATCCGTGCGTGGCGGCCGCGGCGGCCACCGTGGCGATCCTCGAGCGCGACCGGGTTCCGGAGCGGTTGGCGGCGCTGGGCACGCGGCTGGCCGAGGGTCTGCGCCGCGTGGCCCGCGAGGCCGGAGCGCCGCTTCGGGTGGCGGGTCCCGGGCCGATGATCCACTGCGCGTTCACGCGGTCCGAGTCGGTGCGCGACCTGCGGGATACGTTCGCCTTCGATCGTCCGCGCTATCTGAGGTTCGTGCAGGCGATGCAGGACCGGGGCGTGCGCCTCATACCGCGCGGCATTTGGTACGTTTCGGCGGCGCACACGGAAGCGGATATCGACCACGCGGTGGCGGTGGTCGGCGACGTGTTGCGCGGCGAAGCGGCATCCTGAACCCGGGCGGCGCGGGCGCATCCGACAGGGAACCCGGCCGTGGATGGTGAAACGGCCGTCATGCCCGATCTGCTTGTCCCGCTTTATCGCCTTCCCGCGGCCGAACCGTGGATCACGCGCCTGCGCGCCGAGGGCATCGTCGTGCGCCGCGCCTATCCGTTCGAGCTCTCGCGCACGCGGCGGTTCGTGGCCACGCATTTCCATGAAGGGTGGGCCGATGAAGCCGAAGCGTCGTTCGCGCGCCAACCGCTCACCTGCTGGATCGCGATCCAGGAGAAGCGCGTGGTGGGCTTCGCCTGCGTCGATTCCACCCTCAAGGGATTCTTCGGTCCGACGGGCGTCGACCCCGCGCTGCGCGGCAAGGGCGTCGGAGCCGCATTGCTGCTCGCCGCGCTTGGCGGCCTCAAGGAAACCGGATACGGCTACGCGGTGATCGGCGGGGCGGGCCCGGTGGAGTTCTACGAAAAGGTGGCCGGCGCCACCGTCATCCCGGACTCGTCGCCGGGGGTCTACGTGGACATGCTCGGCGACGACGGGGATGAGGGGAAGCGCTGACGCGGCGGTTCAGTCGGCGAACGCGGCGCC
>JBJTRZ010000600.1:0-10405 GCA_046076415.1 Armatimonadota bacterium | reverse complement strand
ACATTCAAAAGCTTCCCTTGATTCGGGTCGTAGGCGCATTGGAATCGGTTCATGAAACGGGCGGAGCCGACGTGGGCGATCGCCAATTGCACATTGCTCCATGGCTGGCGCGGAAAGCCCGGAAAAGGCGAAGCGCGGGCCCGCTGGATGTCGTAGGCGGTCCCGAACGAAACGCGATTGCGCTCGGTTTCGATATTCCAAGCCGTGGAAATCGAGTTTCCCCCGCCGGATTGGTCGAGCCGAAACCCGACCGGAGTCCCGCCGTAGGGCCGCAGGTACCGGTAATTCACCGAGAACGAACCGGTTCGCCCCGTGGGCCTCTCGAAACCGCTGCCGTGTTCGAGCAGGTATTGCGCCGCCGCGTAGCCATCGTAAACCGTTTGCTGGAATCGGTTGTCGGATCGAAACCTCCACCCCGCGCGCAGGGGCGTATCCACCGGACGAAATCCCATCTGAAACAACAGCCGATCGGTGTCGAGCGGGGTGCGAACCCCGCCGAGGATCGCGTTTTCAAGGAAACGACCGTAGCCCAGCGTCAGGTTTCCGAGCCAGCCAGCAACGGCCCGGGGCGGTTGCCGCATACTCAGACGCAGATCCGGAAGGCGTTCCGTGCCGGCGAAGAACGCCCCCGACGACGCGCCTCCGGTCGTACGATTGGACAAATTGCGATTGGCTTGGAATTGCGCGTCGAAACGCCCCACATTCCAGTTCGCCACCAAATCGGCGGTTTCGCGCAGGCTGCCCACCGCGACCGGCGCCGCCAGGGAACCGGTCTGGGTTTCATTTTCATTGCGCACCAAGCGCAACGTCGCTTTGCCGCGACTCCCCCAAGTCGCGGATTGGGCGAACGTTGCGCTGCGATTGGAATTGCGCGAAAACCCCGTGTCCCCGCCGCTGGTGGCGAGCGTGAGCGAAGACGGATTCCGTCCCGCGTATCCGAGGGCCACCGACGAGGAGCGGACTGTGCTGTTTGCCAGCGCCGCCTGGTAGCTGTTCGAGGAACGGTCGGCGGTCCAACGCAAATCGAAGCGCCCAACCCGCTGCTCGTGCTCCAAACGTCCATTGGTGTTGGCGACGCCCCGGTTCTGGTCCCGCAGCGAATAAAAGTTGGCGCGCCCGGCATACAGCAGACCGGTTCCCTCGGTCGCGGTGGAACGGTAGGTCTGGTCGAAGCCCAACCCGATCCCTTTGCGTTCCATCAAATCGATCCGCATCAGACCGGGCAGGACGGGCGACAAGGCGTATCCGAGCGCCGCCTTCACGAACACCCCCTCCTCGTTGGTGCGTCCCACGGTCGGCAACAAGCGCGATCCGCGCCGTTCATCCAGCGGCACCGCCAGATGCCGAATACGGGCCACGGGCTGGTCGAACGAGTAGGCGGTGGCGTCGCGCACCACCAAACGTTTCCCAAGGTGAATTTCGGCGCGCCCGAAACCCACGCGCGCATGCGGTCGATCGAGATCGCAGCTCGTTATCCAGCCGTCCTCCGCCCGGAGCACGTCGCCCGTGCGGCGCAGGCGTCCCGCTTCGACGCGCACATCCTGCAGCGTGCCGATCCGGTCTCCGGGCACCAGCGCCGAACCCGCCTCCGCCACGAAATCCGTCGACCGCACCGACGCCAGCACACGACGTGCGCGCACCACCAGCCGATCCGATTCAAGCTCGAGCGATCCATCGGCCTCCACCGACCCCCCGTCGCGCCGCCAAACCAAGCGGTCGCACCGAAGGAGGTTTCCCTTCCAACGGAAGACAACGTGCCCGGTCGCGGTAAGGGTTCCATCGCTGGAAAGCACGACACGGTCGGCCTCCGGGTAGCCGAAGGGATCCCGCTGTTCGGGAGATTCGCCCGTCGGGCCCGCCCCCCCGTCGGGAAGTGCCCCGCGTCCCGGCAATAGACCACCGCGGCGCAGGGGCGTGCCCTGCCCCGGAGGCAACGGTGGCGATCCGACCTGCGGAACCTGCAGCGGAAGCGCCCCTCCAGGACAGTTCCACGCCACGAACCAAGCAAACCATTGGGTAATGCTTGCGTCATGGCCCATGTGCGAGAGCATACCATCCAAGGGGAACCGCCCTTGCGGGCGCGGAAACGTCTCCGGCGAGGGGAGCGATGAACCCAAACCGTTCATTGCGCTCGCGGGAACCGCCCCGGCAACACGGACGGGCACGTCCGCCGAACCGAGGACGAGCCTACGCTCCACGGATGATATACAGGCAACGTCCTATCCGGTTCGATTGGCCCTCTGTGTTCGGCAAGCCGGGATGAATAATCCATGGAACGGTAGCAGACAAGCGATAAAGGACCGAAATGAAACGCCTAGGCCCGAGGCCGTGCCGCCGGCGATATCCGAATCCGGGCTGCCGACGCGCTGTCCCATGTGCCGGTCGGCGCTGCACAGCCCTCCGGTGGACCAGCGGGCGGCGCCCACCGCAAATGTGGTGCGCCTTGACTGCACGCGCTGTCGATACCGAAACATCCACTATCGCACTCCGCAAATCGATGAGGACCCGCAAAGTTTCCGGTAGAGTGCCACCGTGCAGTCCCTCTCCGGCATCAAGCATCCCGCATTCCAAGATGCCCTCGCCCTCCTCAAACCTGCCGGGCGCACCGCCGCGGGCCGCTTTCTGGCGGAGGATCGGCATCTGGTCGATCAAGCCCTGTCCGACGGCACCGTGGTGGTTCACGCGGTCTTCAGCCTGATCGAGGAAGCCGACCATCTTGCGCCCACCTGCTCCGCGCGAGAGGTTCCGCTGTTCATCGCCACCCGCGGGCTGATGGCGAAACTGCTGGGTACCGTCTACGAGACCTCCACGACCGCGGTGGCCATCGTCTCGAAGGCACCGGCCTCGATGGAGCGGTTGCTCGCACCCAATGCGGTCGTGCTGTGCGGCGAACGTATCCAGGACCCGCGCAACGTGGGGGTGATGGTCCGCACGGCCGACGCCCTCGGGTGCACGGGGGTGCTGCTCTCCTCGGATTCCGCCGATCCCTGGCAGCGCGCCGCGGTCCGTTCGACCACCGGTTCGATCCTGCGCACTCCCGTTCTGCTCGTCGACGACCTCGCCGGCACGCTCGCGGGGTGTGCCACGGCCGGCGCCACCGTCGTTGGTTCCTCCGGCGCGGCGCAACGTTCCGCGTCGACCATGCCCCCCGCACGTCCCCTCGTCGTGGTCCTCGGCAACGAACAAGCAGGCATCTCCAAGGCGGTTGCGGCGGCCTGCACGGCGGTGGTTCGAATACCAATGGCCCCCGCGACCCGCGCGGACAGCCTCAATGTCACCGTCGCCGCGGGAATCCTGCTCCACGAAGCCTTCAGATGACCCTGCGAACCTCGCTTCCAACCGACCGCCATCGCATCCTCGAGATCACAGCCGCCACCTTCGGGCCGGTGAGCATCGACCGCAACATCGACGTCGCGATCGGGCCGCTCCCTTCGACCACTTGGGTGGAGCGAAAGTGCCATGCGGTCGCCACCGAGTGCGATTGCCCGGAGAACATCTTGGTTGCGGTGGATTCCCGCGGTGTTGTCCAAGGGTACGCCAGCGTGCGCTGGGACCCGAGCACCCGCGTCGGCGGGATTCCGAATCTCGCCGTCGACCCCCAATACCAGGGAAGCGGACTCGGACGCAGGCTGCTCGAATCGGCGATTGAACTGCTCACGGCCCGCGGTGCCGAGGCGATACGTATCGAGACCCTGGAGCAGAATCCCATCGGGAAGCACCTCTATCCCTCGCTCGGCTTCGTCGAGGTGGCCCGCCAAATCCATTACGTGGTGCGCGTCGCACCTCCCACGCGCGACGCGACCGGTCCCGTTGCCGGAAACGCTTCCCCGCCGGTATAACCGGTCGGCGCCCGCGCACCCGGGCACCGAGGAGGACGGCATGCGCATCTTGGTCACGGGATCCCAAGGAGGAATCGGGCACCATCTGGTCCGGCAACTCCACGAACGCGGACACTCGGTGGTCGGATTCGACCAAGCCTCCGGCGCCGACATCGTCGCCGACCTTCGCGATTACACGGCGGTGCTCGCCGCCGCCGAGGGCTGCGACGCGGTGGCGCACCTCGGAGCGATTCCCGGCCCCGTCAAAGGCAAGGAGGAAGCCGTGCTCGCCTCGAACGCCCAAGGCACATGGAACGTCCTGCTGGCGTGCGTCGCACATGGCATCAAACGCGCCGTCTGCTATTCATCCGTGAACGCGTTCGGCTGCTTCGGGATCGCGCGCACCGCGCCGTACCTGCCGGGCGATGACCGCACCCCGCCCGACACACGCAACGAGTACCAACTCGCCAAGCATCTCGTCGAGGAAATCGGCGAACATTTCGCGCGCGTGCACGGCATGACCGTACTCTGCCCCCGGCCGGTCTACTGCCCGCAGCCCTCCGCCTACGCGACCTGGAACCGCTGGGACCCGAACACGAAGCCCTCCAAGGCGGCCTTGTCCGAGTTCTTCAGTTATGTGGATGTCCGCGATGTCTGCGACGCCACGGTCGCCGCGCTGGAAAAGGAACTCGTGGGCTTCGCCTCGTTCCTGCTCGCCGCGAACGACACCACGGTCGACGTTCCCACGGCGGAATTGGTGGAACGGTTTTACGGCGACGTGCCGTGGCTGGCCGATCGGACGCAATGGCTGTCGCGGGGAGTCCACACCGGCCTCATCGATTGCAAGGTGGCGCGCACCCTGCTCGACTGGAATCCCACGCGGTCGTGGCGCGACGGGGCCTGACCCCGTCGCACCACGGATCCGCACAACGGATTCAGGCGCCTTTCGATCGCAAAAGATCCCGAATTTCTCCGAGCAACACGATGTCCTCGGCAGGCGGGGCCGGAGCGGGCTCCTCGACCGGCGCGGCCGGCTTCTCGCCCAGGGTCCGCATGCGATTGATCCCCTTCACCACGAGGAAAATAGCGAACGCGGTGAGCAGCGTGTTGATCACCACGGTGACGAAGTCTCCCCACGCCAGAACCGGTCCGAGTTTTCGGGCATCGGCGAGCGGAAGACCGGCCGTCACCTTGTCGGACAAAGGCACGTACAGGTTCGTGAAATCCGCTTTGCCCAGGGTTCCAAGCAGCGGATTCACCAAATCGTCGACGAACGCGGCGACGATCTTGCCGAACATTCCGCCCACGATCACGCCCACCGCCAAATCCACGACGTTGCCCGCCGCGATGAATTTACGAAATTCGTCCAGCATACGTTTCCCTCACACTCCATCCACCAATGCGACACCGGCCGCGACCAATTCCGCGGCACGGTCGGCGCACGGCGCCTCCGCATAAACACGCACCACCTGTTCGGTTCCCGATGGACGCAGCAACAACCACGATCCGTCGGTGAAATCGAGCCGTGTGCCGTCCTTGCGGACGATTGCCGAAAGATCGCCCCCCGCGAATTGGGGCTCCTTGAAACTCTGCAGCGCAGCGATGATGCGATGCATCCGCGCCGGTGCGGGATGCAGGTCGGTCCGCGTGTACTCGTGCGGGCCGGTGATCGCGAAAATGTCGGAGATCAAATCCTCGAGCAGTTTCCCCGCCGTCGCCATCGCCTCAAGCAACAGCAGCCCCATCAAAACCCCATCGCGCTCCGGCAAGTGGTGCTTGACCCCGATCCCGCCGGACTCTTCGCCACCGATCAAAACGTCTCCAGACAGCATCCGTTCGCAAATGTACTTGAATCCGATCGGAGTCTCCTCGATCGGCAATCCGTATCGCTCGCACAGCTTGTCCAGCGCCCGGGTGGTCGAAACCGTGCGCACCACGCTGCCGGTCCACTTCCGTTCCTCGACCAAATGACGCAGGAGCACCGAAAAGATGCGGTGGCAGTCCACGAACGTACCATTGGAATCCGAAGCCCCGAGACGGTCCGCATCGCCGTCGAGGCAAATGCCCACGTGCGCTCCCTGCGCCCGAACGGCGTCGAAGAGGGCCTGCATATTGCTCGCGATCGGTTCCGGGTTGACTCCGCCGAACACGGGATTGCGCTCGGATCGGATCTCCACAACGTCGACACCGGCACCGCGCAGGATTCCGGCGAGCGTGCCCGCCCCCGAACCATGCATGGGATCCACCACGACCTTGAGGTTCGCGGCCGCGATTTTGCCGAGATCTACGAAACGAGCACAGTGGGCGAGGTAGGGCCCGACCAGGTCCATGGTCTCGACCGTCGGAGCGCAGCCGCGAGGCGCGGCGCCGGTACGCAGCAGGTAACGTAGGTGCTCCTCGACCCGGCCCACCATTTCCGGAGTCGCGGACCCTCCGTAGTACGCCTTGATCTTGAGTCCGTTGAACTGCGGCGGATTGTGGCTCGCCGTGATCATGATCCCGGCTGCGGCGCCGTAGTAGCGACACGCGAACGATACCGCGGGGGAGGAACACTCGCGATCCGACAGCCGCACCCGGAGTCCGTTCGCAGCCGCCACGTCGGCCACCGCCCGCGCAAACCACTCCGACTGCGATCGCCGGTCGTACCCCACGATCAACCCATCGCCGGGCACCTCGCCGGCGCGCACCCAGTCGCAGATCGCCTGTACCACCAAGCGCACGTTCTCCACCGTGAAATCGTCCGCGATGATCCCGCGCCAACCATCGGTACCGAACTTGATCGCCGCGCGCTGGACATCCCCCGCCGATGGAAGACGGGCCACCACGGAGGCGATGACCCCTTCGGAGCCAACGACGCTCCCGGGTTGCACCGTCGCTCCCGCGCGCACCGTGCACGCGTCCCCGAGGATGCAACTGCGCACCACCGCGTCGCGCTCGATGCACGAGTCACGCCATATGATCGCGTCCTCCACCACCGCCCCATCGTCGATGCGGCACCGCGATCCGATGGCCACGGTCCCCGAAATCCGGACATCGCGCCCGATCTCCGTGTGATGGTTGATGAAAATTCGGCCCTTGAGCGTGGCGGTCGGATGGACCACGGCGTTCTCGCCCACCCAAACACCTTCGCGCACCTGAACGCCACCGATTTCCACGGAGACCCGCTGCTCGAGGATATCCACCTGCGCCTGTTGGTAATCGGTGAGGCTCGCAATGGACCGCCAATAAGCCACTTCGGCCACCCACGCGTACACGGCGGCTCCCTCGGCGATCAGTTGCGGGAACAATTGCCGCTCGAAGGACACTTCCGTGTCCGGGGGCATCCGGCGCAGCACCGATCGCCGCAGCACGTACACCCCGGCGTTGATCGTATTGGTCGCGAGGTCGCCCGCGGCGGGCTTTTCCTCGAACGACAAGACCCGCCCGTCGGCGTCGCGCACGACCGCGCCGAACCGCGAGGCATCGGACACCGTTGCCAGGCATATCGTGACATCCGCGCCTCGCGCCTCGTGGAACTCGAGCAGCGCGGCGATATCCACATCCGTGAGAACGTGCCCGTTGAGGACCAGCACATGATCCTCCACGAGTCGATCCGAGACGGCGCGAACGGCGCCCGCGGTTCCAAGGGGAAGGGGTTCCCGGTGGTAGCGCAGGTTCAACCCCAACGAACGCCCGTCGCCGAAGCGCGTCTCGAACACCTCCGGCATCACCTGCAGGCAGAGAATCGCATCGGTCACGCCGTGGCGCCGAAGCAACTCCAGTTGGCACTGCACCAACGGCTTGCCCACGAGCGGCAACATCGCGCGCGGATGACGCGCGGTCAACGGGTAGAGCGGAGCGCCGCGCTCGCCGGCAAGGATGACAGCCTGCATGGGGTTTCAACACCGCTTCCGGCTCCCGCGCCTCGTGGCCGGGATGCGGGAAAGGGAATGCTGGAAGTATAACGACGCCCTCGCAAGGGTGTCAATTCGGCATGCTTCATGCAGCGCCCAAAATAATACTGGCGACCCGGTAAAAAGTTGGTTATTTCGGCGCCGTACCCCGGCAAGAACAATGGTGAGACCCGGCGAGAATCCGGGGGAGAGATGCGGGAGACCGCAGGAATCACACACACAAGGATGAGCACAACGATGAGCATGTACGCCGTTTCGGGCGCCGAGGGCGTCGACAGCCAGCAGGTGAAGTTGACCAAGCGCGAGGTCGAAGTCCTCCAACTCGTGATCGAAGGCAAGTCGAGCAAGGAAGTCGCCGACGAACTCTACGTCAGCAAGCGCACCGTCGATTTCCACCTCGCCAACATCTACAGCAAGCTTTCCGTCAGCAATCGCCTCCAAGCATTCCGCGAAGCCACCCGACGCGGCCTGCTCGCGGCCACTCCCCAGTAGGTCGCCACTCCCCGCACGAAGAAAGCCCTCCGCAATGGAGGGCTTTCCGATTTTTCCGGCCGCCGAATCCGGTCAAAACAGCTGCTGCAGTTTCCCGGTGCTGTCTCCAATCTTCTCGACCGGCATCCCCGCACGATCGAGCATGGTGACGAACAAATTGGTGAGCGGGGTGCCCTTGCCGTGGCGCAGGTGACGACCACCACGGACCGTTCCCCCACCTTTGCCGCACACCAGGATCGGCAAGTCGTCGTGGTTGTGCCGATCGCCGTCGCCGATTCCCCCTCCGTACACGAGCAGCGTGTTGTCGAGCAGGGAACGATCGCCTTCGCGGATCGACTCCATCTTGCGCAGCATATAGGCCAACTGCTCGATGTGGAACCGATTGATCCGTTGCAACGCGACGAGCTTCTTTGCGTCGCGGCCATGGTGCGACAACTCATGATGCCCGTCGTTGATCCCGATCGTGCGATACGCGCGGTTGGAACCTTCGTTGGCGAACATGAATGTCGAAATGCGCGTGAGGTCGGTCTGGAACGCGAGCACCATCATGTCGCCCATCAGCCGAACGTGCTCCTGATAGTCCTTTGGAGCGCCCTGCGGAGCCCGGGCACGCAGGCTCGCAATATCCGACGCCTCCCCGGAACCCTCCTCGAGAAACTTCAAACGTCGCTCGATCTCGCGCACACCGGTGAGATATTCGTCGAGCTTCAATCGGTCGTGCGCACCGAGACGCCGGTTCAGCTGGCGCGCATCCTCCGAAACAAAATCGAGAATGCTCCGGTTTTCCGCCAGCCGACGGGACCGCGCCGCCGCGTCCTCTCCCGGATCCCCCGTCGAAAACAAGCGTTCGAACACCAGTCGCGGATCCACTTCCTTCGCCACGGGAGTGGTCTCGGAACGCCAGCTGATGGAGTTCGAGTAGGCGCAGGAATATCCGCTGTCGCAATCGCCGGCCAGGCCGCCACGCTCGATACCGATTTCCAGGCTCGGGAACCGAGTCTGCCGGCCCAAGGCGGCCGCAGCCAATTGGTCCACCGAAACGCCGTTGCGAATATTTGCGCCGCTCGTCTTGCGCGGATGGCACCCCGTCAGCCACACGGCGGCGGAGCGCGCATGGTCGCCGGCACCGTCGCCCAGCGCGAACGCGTTCTTCTGATCCAATCCCGAATGCACGTTGAACGACGATCGCAGATCGGCGAGCGGATCGAGGGTCGCGGGCAGCTTCGACAAGTCGTCCCCACCAGGGGTCCAATGCTCGAGGTTGACGCCATTGGGAACAAAGACGAACGCAAGGCGCAGCGGGCTGCGGCGCTGCTTCTGCGGGCGAGCCAACACCGTCGAGGGCGACATCGCCTCGAGAATCGGCAACGCGATCGCCGTCCCAGCACCGCGCAACAAGGTACGTCGATCCATCAGCTCCATCATCGTGTCTCCCTGTTTTCCAATGCGATTCTACCCGAATCGCGGGGGACCAAAGCGGACCGACCGCCCACCGGGCCGTCGCCGCGACGCAAGCGGAACGGCTTGCTCTCGACCACCGACATCACCACTTCCGAAAAGCGATAGCCCCGCTCCGAGACACGCCGCGCCATCGCGTCGAGATTGCACTGATCGTAGGGTTCGAGGCCGCGCCCAATCCCGTAGGTCAGCAGACGCTCGACCAACGCACGGGTGAACTTGCCCTTGCGGGCCATCAGCAGCGCGCGCAGACCGTCGGGTCCCGAGAACCGCGCACCGTCGGGCAAATCCCCGGACGCATCGATCGCCTGATCGCCGTCCCGGTCGCGCCACCGCCCGATCGCATCGTACTGTTCCATCGCAAATCCGATGCCGTCGAGGCGTTGATGGCACGCGTTGCATGCGGGATTCCGCCGATGGATTTCCAGCCGCTGGCGCACCGTCGTCGGGGTTGCGGCCCCCTCCTTTTTGTCCTCCGGCAATTCCGGGACATTGGGCGGCGGCGGAGGCGGAGGGGTTCCGAGCAGGTTCTCGAGCACCCACTTCCCGCGCTTCACCGGAGAGGTTCGGCCCGGGTTCGACGTCAGGGTGAGGATCGACGCATGGCCGATGAGCCCGCCCCGATGCCCGTCCGGAAGGGTCACGCGACGCAGCGCATCGCCCTCCACTCCGGGGATGCCGTAGAGGCCGGCGAGACGCGCGTTCGCGAACGTATGCCGAGCGTCGAGGAATTCGAGCACGGAA
>JBJTRZ010000599.1:0-1993 GCA_046076415.1 Armatimonadota bacterium | reverse complement strand
CCATGCTCCTCGGTCCATCGGCCCTGATTTGGGAGCGGAACACGGGGTACCGCTCGACCATGGCTGGCTTCCCCTACGACGATCTCGACGGTTGGCGGGCCCATTTTCCACCCGCGGTGTTCGCCGAACAATTCGCCAAGGTTTCCGCGGGTTTCCACGATGGCGCCGAACGAATTCGCGCATTGTCCGGCGCGGAGCGCGGCGCACGGCGGCGCGAACTCGAACGCGAGGCGGGAGTCGCCGAAGCATGCGGTCTGCACTTTGGCGCCGCCTCCCGGCTTACCCGATTCGTTTCCGCCCGTCGCGCCCTCGAAGCCGGCACCGGGGACCGGAAAGCCCTCGTCTCCACGTTGAAATCGCTGCTCGAGGAAGAACGCGGAGCGGCGCGACGGCTGCTGGAACTCCAGTCGCACGATTCCCGCATCGGCTTCGAGGCGTCGAACCAGTACTACTACGTCGATGTCGACCTCGCCGAGAAGGTGCTCAACTGCACCGACCTGCTCGAACGTTGGATTCCCGCGCTGGAGACGGCTGGTTAGACAGGCTCTGGTACACTTTTCCCATGGAAACGGACCCGTCCGCGATCACCGACGCCGTCGCCGAAAAGTACATTAAGTACGTCAATCCGACCGCCCTGAATTTGCTCCGCCTCGCCGGCTTCGACAAAGTGGAAGCGTCGGGTTCGGGCGCGGTGCTGACCGACCTCGACGGCAAGGAGTACATCGACTGCCTCGGTGGCTACGGGGTGTTTTCGCTTGGGCACGCCCATCCGGAGGTGGTGGATGCGGTCCATGCCCAGATGCGCCGGCTTCCGCTCTCCTCGAAGACGTTCCTGAATCGTCCCTTGGCGGATCTCGCCGAACGGCTCGCCCACCTCGCGCCGGGCGCACTCCAATTCAGTTTCTTTTGCAACTCCGGCGCGGAGGCCGCGGAAGCGGCGATCAAATTCGCGCGCATGGCCACCGGCCGCACGCGCATCGTTTCCGCCGAGGGCTCGTACCACGGCAAGACCATGGGGGCGCTTTCCGCATCGGGCCGGGAAAAATACAAAACGCCGTTCGCTCCGATGCTCCCTGGTTTTTCCTTGGTTCCCTTCGGCGACCTCGCCGCGCTCGAGGCGGCCGTCGACGAGTCCACGGCCGCGGTGATGCTCGAGCCGATCCAAGGCGAGAATGGCATCCACGTGGCGCCCGATGGCTATCTCCAAGGGGCGCGCGCGCTCTGCGACCGTCATGGAGCGCTGTTGATCCTCGATGAAGTGCAGACCGGTCTTGGTCGGACGGGAACGCTCTTCGCGTGCGAGCAATGGGACGTCGCACCCGACCTGCTGCTCCTGGCCAAGGCGCTCGGAGGCGGCGTGATGCCGATCGGAGCCGTGGTGGGCACGCCTGCCGTCTGGGAAAAGGTCTTTGCGGAAAATCCCTATCTGCACACGTCCACGTTCGGCGGCAACCAAGCCGCGTGCGTCGCCGCCCTCGCCACCCTCGACATCCTCGAACGCGACGCGCTGTGCGAGCGCTCCCGGGTTCAGGGCGAAAAACTTCAGGCCGCCCTGCGCGAAGTGCAGCTCGCCCATCCGGACCTGCTCGAGGATGTGCGCGGACGCGGGCTCATGATCGGGGTTCAATTCTCCGATCCCGATATCGGCAAACTTGCCATAGGGTCGATGGTCCATGGCGGCGTGGTGGCCGCCTACACGTTGAACAATCCCAATGTCATGCGTTTCGAACCGCCGCTGGTGATCACCGACGAGCAGATCGCGACCGTGGGCAGGGTCTTCGGCGAAGCGATCGCCGAAGTCAAGGCCATGCTCGAGGAATTCGGCGTCTAGCGACCGACGTTTCTAGACTTCCGCCGATTGGGTATCCACCCAAGGCACGACGTAGGGTCCCTTTGGGATCACCGCCAGCGTCGCGCCCACCCCGCTCCGCGCGAGGGCCGCTTCCACCGCCGTCTCCACGGTCGGCGCCGATTCCACATGGCATCGGCGCAC
>JBJTRZ010000598.1:0-3552 GCA_046076415.1 Armatimonadota bacterium | reverse complement strand
CAGCAGGCGCAGACCGCGCTGCGCGAGAAGACGCGCGGCGTGTTGACCGCCGAGCAGAAGGCGTTGGTTGAAAAGTGGGAAAAGGATAATCCCCGTGGCCGCGGATTCGGCGGATTCGGGGGTGGGCGCGGTCCCGGTGGCCAGGGTGGACCGGGCGGTGGACAGGGCCGCGGTCAAGGCCGTGGGCAACGTCCGGGCAACGGCAACCCGCCTCCTCCCGCGCGCTGACCTCCATGCACGAGCACCCCGGCACGCCCGGGGTGCTTTTTGTTGCACAGGGTCTATTGCCGCGTCCGCCACGCTCGGCGTACGCTGGTTTCGGAAAACGCATGACCCTGGCAGAATCGTTCCTCGATTACCTTGACAGCCGCCCGCCCGCGGTTGCGCCGTTGGTGCGCGAGGCGGCCATCGCGCTGTGCGGATTCGAAGGCGCGTTGCTTGCCTCCTCGCGAATGCTGGCGGAACGGGAGTGGATCTATGGCACGGCCTTCCTTCCCGCGGTGCTGGTGACGGGAGGACTGGTGACCCGGGCCTTGGTGCGTGCGTTCCGCCTGCGCCGCGCGTGGGAGCGGACCCGCCAAGTGGTTTCCTCCGGACAAACCGTCACGGCCTGCGTGGTGCGTGCGCATCCGGATCTTTACAAGGAAACCAGCAAGCCGGCGCGATGCGAGGTCGTGTTTTCGTTCGACCCGGATGTCGGCGCCGATCCGGATTACCTGCGGCATTTGGCGCGCCGTCTCGCTGCGCGGTTGCCCGAATCGAACGTGCGTGGTCGGACGCGGTTGCCGGACGAATTGACGGACGGCTCGGTGGTCTACCGTGCCGAATTGACGGTGGCACCCGAATACCTGCTGCACAGCCATTTGGCGACCGGGCTTTTGACCTGCATGGCCGAACCCGGTGCGCGCGGAGGCATCGAACTGGTCCCGTACTGGTTGCTCTTCCCGTTCTTCGCGCCGGTTCCGTCCGAAACCGGACCTCGGGGCTGACCCGTGGCGGTGTCGACTCCCATTCTCGACGACGCTTGGGCGAAGCGGTTCCAAGCAGCCCATCCGGCCTTTCGGATGCTGCAGGTCAATACCGGCACGAAGGGGATCTGCGCGCCATCGGTGATCGAGGCGCTGGTCGATAACACCCGTGCGGTCGAGGAAGGTGGCTACGCGGGCTACGCCGCGATGCAGGGGCGCGCCACGGCCGCCCGCGACCGTCTCGCCGCCACCCTCGGGGCGAAACCGTCCGAACTTGCATTCACCGGAAACGCCTCGGCGAGCCTCAATGTGGCGCTTTCCCTCCCTTGGGAATCGTGGGGCGAGCCGGTCGATGTTTTGATCAGCGACCATGAATACCCGACCACCAACATGGTGTTCGGGTACCTCCAGCAGATTGGCAAGATCCGTTTGGTTCGGTATGCCCATCGCACGGATGCCGAGGGCTTGGTCGAGGCGCTCGAACGGTCGGTCACGCCGGGAACCCGGGTTGCCGTGCTATCGCATGTGGACTGCAATGAAGGGCGGCGCGCCGACGCCGCGGCGTTTGCGTCCTGGGCCCGCTCCCGCGACATCGTTTCCTTCGTGGACGGTGCCCAGGCGGTCGGGCAATTCCCGGTGGATTTGGGACGGATCGGCTGCGATCTCTACATCACCAACGGCCACAAATGGCTCTACGGGCCCAACGGTGTCGGACTGTTGTACGTGCGGGACGGGTTCGAAACGTGCCTGGTTCCGACGATGGTGGGGTCCGGCACGATGCATTTCCAGCCCGACGCGGTTTACGTGGGCGAACCGGGGTGGACGGAAGGGGCGCACCGTTTCGAATTGACCGCGACGCGTCCCGCGCAGGTGCTGGCCACGATGGACACCGCGCTCGACTGGTTGGAGGGTTTGGGACCGGGGGCGGTCGAGGCTCGGCAACGGGCTTTGGCGGAGCACCTCAAACGGCGTATCCTCGAGCAACCCGACCGGTACACGCTGCGGACTCCCATCGCCTGGGAGGAATCGTCCGCGTTGGTGAGCATTGGAATCGTGGGCTGCGACGGCGAGCGGATCGCGCATTGGTGCGGTCGCGCGTTGTCCGAGGGCGAGGGATTCCTGCGGCCGGTGCCGGAATTCGACGCGTTGCGGATTTCGACGGCATACTACAACACCGAGGAGGATTACGAACGTTTGTTCGGACTTCTCGAGCGATACCGGAGGGAAACCGTTTCGTGAATTATCCGCTCAGCCTGACGTTCAAGATCGTCACCTTGGCGTCCGAAGTGGCGATCACCGATGCGTCGGGTTCGACCGTGGCGTATGTGAAGCAAAAGGCGTTCCGCCTCAAGGAAGATATCGAGGTCTTCGCGGACGCGTCCAAGTCCCGATTGCTGTATCGGATCAAGGCCGATCGGGTGATCGATTTTTCGGCCCGTTATCATTTCTCCGATGCCGAGGGCAACCCGATTGGTTCGATCAAACGGGAGGGGATGCGCTCCTTGTGGAAAGCCACCTACGAGGTCGCCGATGAAGCGGGACGCGTGGTCTTCCGCGTTTCCGAAGCCAATCCTTGGGTCAAGGTCTTCGATTCGTTGATGAGCGAAATCCCGATCGTGGGCATGTTCACCGGATATCTCTTCCATCCCGCGTATCATCTAGCCGGCTCGGACGGCACCGTTTCGCTGACTTTGGAGAAGCAAGCATCGCTTCTCGGGCGAAAATTCGTCATCCATGAAAATCGGGATGTCCCGGTCGACGACGAAGTGCGCGGGATGCTTGGGATGATCATGGTGGTCCTGCTCGAGCGCATGCGCGGCTGAGCGGGATGCCACCGGGTCACGGCTCGGCGGCGAACAACTCCCGGGCCTCCGTGTCGTCGGGCACGCGTCCGTATTCGCACAACTGGAACGCCTCGGCGCGTTCCGACGGGGCGATTCGGGTGGGTGCCTCGGCGGAGGCCGATCCCCGGTGCACGGCGCGACGCTCGAGGATTTCCCATACCCGGGAGCGTCGGCCGGCGGGGTCCGTGGGCACCTGATCCAGCACTCCCGCGTTGTAGGGCAGCCATTCGAAGAACTGGCTGGCGTGGGCGCACACCATGTCCACCTTCGCCTCGAACTCATCGTCGATTCCCACCGACACGTCGGCTCGGAACACGCCCTCGTCGCGGAAATCGTCGTACCACGTGGCGAACACGGGCATGCGGGCGAGATGCGGCGTGTCGGTGCAGAAGGTCGGCACGGTCAGCAAATAGGTGGCGTCGACGACCAGTTGCGCGGTGTTGCGGTGGTCGCGATGGTAGTCGATGGTGCGGTTGAAGACGACCAAATCGGGTCCGATTCCCGTTCTTCCGAACGAGCGGATGCAGCGCACCATGGCCTCGGTGGAGGCATGGTCGACCGTTACTTCTCCGTCGCGGACTCCCAGCGTGCGGTAGTCGGCGCCGATGATGGCGGCGGCGGCGCGGGCTTCTCCGAGACGCCGCAGCGCGAGCGCGGAGGGATCCGACTTGTACCGCGCCTCGTGGTGTCCACGGTCGCCATTGGTGACCGAAACGAAGCGCACGGCATGGCCACGGGCG
>JBJTRZ010000597.1:0-1774 GCA_046076415.1 Armatimonadota bacterium | reverse complement strand
TGCCCGATCACGATCGGTCCCGACCCGATCACCATCACTTTTCGAATGTCCGGATTCCTAGGCATTTCGGTTCACCTTATCGCGCCAAGTCGGCGCCCACCGCCGGCACGCCGGCGACCAACGCACCGCGGACCGCGTCCGCGATATCCTCCGCTCCCACCCACCGGCCTCATCGCCGCCCCTCCGTGAACGCATCCCAGCGCAGGAGGACAATTCCCGCCACGATCACCGCACCGCCGAGCACCTGCCCCGCGCGGAGCGGTTCGCCGAGGATCGCCCATGCGGCCGCGGCGCCGGTGAACGGCAGGAGGAACATGACATTCGACGCGGATACCGCACCGACGCGGCGCATGGTCCAATTCCACGCCGCAAAACCGAACAGGGTCGTGGGGAAAATGGTCCACGCGAGGGCGCTCCAGACCGCGGAAGGGATGCGGCTCCATTCCAACTGGGGCGCACGCCATGCCACGTACGGGAGGAACCACAACGCGCCGAAAACGATGTTCCAGACCGTGGCGGTCATCGCGGGTCGCTCGCGCAATGTTCGCGCAAGGAAGAGCAAATACAGCGCGTGCACCGCCGAACGCAGCAGCGCCAGCGCGTCGCCGATCAGCGACTGCGGGTCCATCGCGAACCCACCGGGGCCCGTTCCCGCCACCACGCCCACGCCGAGGAACGCGACGAAGGCGCCGGTCCAACCCACCCGCGACAACCCCTGCTCCCCCATCAACGCCGCCCAGACCGCGGTGAACAACGAGATGGTGCCGGGGCCGAGCAGCGACATGTTGGCCACGGCCGTGTACTGGAGCGCCTGGGTGAGGACCGTTTCCCCGAACGCGATCGCCACGAAGCCGTACACGGCGAATCGGGCCGCGTCGCGGCGGTCGATGCGCAAATCCGACGGTCGGCGCCAAGCCACCATCGCCGCCATGATCGGGGCCACCACCAGGAAACGCAGACCGTTGAGCATCGGAGCGTCGAGGCCCGGTCCCGCCTGTCCGACGGCCTCCGGCCGCAGCGCAACTTTGAACGCGACCGCATTCACGCCCCAGATCAGCACGCAGAGGAGCAACAACGCTTGGCCGAGCAGTTCCGGCGTGCCCTTTATTCGCATCGCGCTCATCGGGTGCTCCCCGGAACACGATACAGATCCAGCAGATACCCGTGGTAGCGGTAGGTGGCGATCCGATTCGAATCCACCACCACCGTCGGTGCCAATTCACGCCAGAGCGCCATCGGAAACGGCGTGCGGACCACCAACACGGCATTGGCGTGCAGACGACCCACCGGATCGATGTCGTTGGCCAGACCCCGAAACACGGGGATGGCGCGAAGGCGGTTTTCGAGGCAAAGGTTCGGCGCCCAATCCCCCACCAGCACGCACCCGTTCCCCACATCCTCGGCGAGTTGCCGCGACAACGCCACGTTGTCGTGCCGGCGCGTCGTCCACCACCACGCGATCTGACCGACGGAGCCGATCAGGAAACATCCCACCAACACGATCTTCAAGCGTTCCGGGTCGATGGCCCGGGGCACCGACGGCAACGCGCGAACGGTCGCGATGAACGCGATCGCGGCGCCCACTCCCCCGAGCGCCACGGCAAGCGGACGCAGCGAGGTCGCCATCGCGATCGGCTGGACCACGTGGAATCCGAGCGGAATCGCGGGAAGCGCGAACCGTCTCGGGTCGAGGCGCCCCCGCCTCAGTAGGCGCAGCCAGACCGGCAGTCGATCGAGGGCAACGGCCGCGACCCCGGCCATGGCGGGATGGAAC
>JBJTRZ010000596.1:0-9539 GCA_046076415.1 Armatimonadota bacterium | reverse complement strand
GTTTGGTTTCGTGCGTGCGGGCAGCGCGAACCTCGGCGCGGAGGGCGAACCGAACCATCCGCTGGGCGAGGGGGATGCGTTCGTGATCCCGCCCCGCCGCGCGGTGGCCTTCTCCGATGTTTCCGCCGACTTCGAATACGTGGAAGTGGCGCTGCCGGGCGGATTTCCCACCGAAATCCTGTCGGCGTAGCGCGGGAGTCTCGGGCTATTTCTTACCGGTGGATCCGGGCCGGTGCACGGGAATGGCCGCCAGCCACTCCGGCACGTCCTCCGGGGCCCAGCTCTGGACCTGCAGCGTGAGCACCGAGGACAGCGGAACCCCGAAATCGACCGAGCCGCCCGAGCGATCCACCAACACGCCCACGCCGCAGAGCGTGGCCGAGGAGCGTTCCACCAGATCCATGCACTCGCGGATGGAACCGCCGGTGGTGAGGATGTCGTCCACCACCAGCACGCGCGCGCCGGCCGGCAGGTGTTCGGGGCGCCTGAGGAAGCGCGCGCCGTCGGGGCCTTTTTCGCCGTAGGCGGCGGGAACACCCAGATGTCGGGCGACCCCGTAGGCAAGCAGGATGCCCAGGGTGGTGGGACCCAGCACCACATCGGGCCGCGTGTCCGCGCACCGGCGTGCGAGTTCGGCGCACAGGGTGTCGACGTGCTCGGGATGGCGCAGGACGTGGAATTTTTCGAAATAGCGGTCGGAGTGGCGGCCGCTGGTGAGGACGAAGTGTCCCGAGAGCAGGGCGCCGCTCTCCTCGAAAATGCGGATGGCGTCGGATTCGGTCATGGCGCCCCCATTGTACCGACCGGCCCGCGCGCACCCCGTGATTTTGGTACGCTGGATCGGGAGCGCTCGAACCAGCGTTGCCGCTTCACGATGCACGCACCTGAACGAAGACCATTCCTGCATGGCGCCGGCCGCGGTGTCGGCGCGGCGGCGTTCGCTCGGTTGTTGGCCGAGGAGTCCGGGGCTTCCGTGGTGCGTCGCGGTGCCGGGCGTGCGAAGCGGGTGATTTGGCTGACCATGGCGGGTGGGCCATCCCAACTCGAGCTGCTCGACCCCAAACCGGACCTGGCGCGTATGCACGGTACGCCGATGCCCGCCAGCTTGGTCCAAGGGCGGCAATTGGCGCAGCTTCAGGGCAAACCGTTGCGGTGCCTTGGTCCGCAGTTCGGTTTTCGGCGCTACGGCAAGTCGGGCATCGAGCTCGGGGAACTCATCCCGCGCATTGGTTCGGTCGTCGACGACCTGTGCGTGGTGCGTTCGATGACCACCGATGCGATCAACCACGATCCTGCCCATATGTTCATGAACACCGGTTCGCAGATCGCGGGTCGTCCCAGCATGGGCGCCTGGGTCGCGTACGGTCTGGGGTATGCCGCCAAGGAACTTCCCGGATTCGTGGTGCTGGTGTCGACGGGCAAGGGGCGTTCTCCGCAACCCATTTCCCAGCGCCAATGGTCGGCCGGTATGTTGCCCGGGCGCCATCAGGGGGTGCAGCTGCGCGGGCAGGGGGATCCCGTGCACTATTTGTCGTCTCCGCCGGGTGTGGATCGGGGTGCGCAGGGCGAGGACATCGACACGATCCGTGCGCTGGATCGCCGCCGCGACCGATGGGTGGACGACCCGGAGCTAGCGACGCGCATCGCCCAGTACGAACTGGCGTTCCGCATGCAGTCGTCGGTACCGCAATTGATGGACATTTCCGACGAAAAGGGATCGGCGCTCGAGGCCTACGGGTGCACGCCGGGCGACGGGTCCTTCGCTTCGAACTGCCTATTGGCGCGGCGCCTCGCGGAGCGCGGCGTGCCGTTCATCCAGCTCTACCACCGCGACTGGGACCATCACAGCCAACTGCGCGAGGAGCTTCCGACGCGCGCCCGCGAGGTGGACCGGGCCTGCGCGGCGTTGATCCGGGACCTGCAGGCGCGGGGGATGTTCGACGACACGTTGGTGGTATGGACGGGCGAGTTTGGCCGGACCCCGATGTCGCAGTCGGACAAGGGCACCGTGGGCCGGGACCACCATAATCTGGCGATGTCGATGTGGCTGGCCGGCGCGGGCGTGCGGGGAGGGATGGTGCACGGCGCCACCGACGACCTCGGGTACGCGGCGGTGCGCGACGTGTGCACGGTGCACGACCTGCACGCGACCATGCTCCACGTGCTTGGGCTGGAGCCCGAGCGCCTTTCGGTGCGTTCCCAGGGCCTCGATGTTCGTTTGATCGGCGTGGAGCCGGCCAAGGTATTGACCGCGCTGCTCCGTTAGCGGGAGATGCCCCCGAGGGAACGCCGTTTCGAGGCGACGTCCCCTCGGGATTCGTTCGTTTCAGCGGATGCCGAAGGGCACGGATCGCGTGCGCGGGTCGCCGTTCACGTTCACTTCCAGCAGCCAATCGCCGGGTGCCAGGCCGGTGGTGGAGAGCACGCAGACGTAGGCTCCATCGACGAAGACGCAGGTGGGCGGGTTTCCGATACCGGGTGCCCGTGCCGGGAATGGTTCGCCGGTCGTGGCGTTGCGCACCCGGAGCACGGTCACCGGCGTGTTCGCGGACGAGGGATTGGCGCCGGATAGGTCCTCGATGCGGAAACGGATTGGGAACGCGGCCCCGGTGCGCCGGGGCTGGAGGGTTTGCGCGGTCGGAACGAGGGTGTAGGGCTCGATCACCTTCGCGAAGTCGTAGCGCGTGATCGACTCCCAAATCGAACCGAGGGCCACCCCTCCGTTGGGGATCGGATCGGGATCGGAGTAGGTCGCGGCGAGCGTGCCGTTTAGGCGCAGCTGGACATCGCCGCCTTGCACTTCGATGTCGACGAGGTTGTCGCCGATCAGGAACGGCGACGAGTCGTAGTAGGTCGGTTGCAGGGCTTGGTATCCGCCGGCGATCGTTTTTTTGACGAGGAAAAAGCCGCCGGACGGGGGGATCGCGGAGTTGGGGGGATAGAGGTAGAAGCCGTACCAATTGCCGTCGGACCAGCCAAAGAACGACTGGACCCGGAAATTGATCAGCGCGTTGAACCAATTGTTGCCGCCGCCGTCCGAGTGGAACCGCGTGACCAAACGGTAATCGGTCCACGGAGCCCCTTCTCCGGCCACGATGAACGCATCGCGTCCGATGCCATAGCTGCCTTGCAGTCGAACCCAGCCATCGGCGATCGACGCGGTGCCGCGCTGGACGGTCCAGGTGCTCGAGAGCATGTCGAATGGGTCGTCGATCAGGAATTGCGCGTGGGCGGGGGCACCGAGCGCGGCAAATCCGGCGAGGGCGGCCAGGGCGGCGAAGGGCCTGGCGAACGTTCGTGCTGACATGGGAATCTCCTTCCGGACCGTCGCGCGCGGATGAGCGGTGCGCGCGGCGGTCCGGAGCGTTTGTATCCCCGTGGGTAATGGTGTGCGTCACCCGATCGGCCGATTCGATCGCTCCCGGGTGCGCGCCGCGGGATCAGCCGATGCGGCCGCGAAACCGCCGGCGAAAGTCGGAGAACGCTCGTTCCGGCCCTCCCAGGAGGATGGCGACCCGGCCGCGCACGCCGGGCGCATTGCCCGGCTCGATGTGGAACGGGATGGGGGTTCAATTTCCTTCCCGTACGAACCACGCTTCCGACGCTCGGGTCATGGAATCGGTGGTCCGTTCTGGGTTGGAAGGTTCGAGCGCGGAGCGCGCCGCCCTTCGAGGTGGTTTCCTTGCTGTTTGAGACACGCGTGCATCGGTGGTGCACGGTGGGACCGCTCTTGGCGGGCTGCCCTCGATGTGTCCGTGTCGCCCGTTGGGATGGGGCGGCGGAGCCCGGTGGAGCGGGACGCGATTACCGACGCTTCGGCGAAGTGCCCCGAGGCGAGGACATAGGGAATGTCCATGGCAAGGCATTGGATTTGGATCGCTGCGACCGGGTGATCCTCCGTGGCATGGGAGGCGATTCCCGACGCACGGGGGGACGGTTGGTGGTTGTGGGTCTCGAAAGCGACTTTCGTCGGGCGGTTCCCGACGCACGGGGGACGGTTGGTGGTTGTCGGTCTCGAAAGCGACATTCGGCGGGCGGTTCCCGACGCACGGGGGACGGTTCGCAATCGCGAGGGCATGGGGACCGTCCGCTCGCGGGACGCAGGGATACCCACCCACCCCCCGCCCAACCCACCCGTGGGTACCGGCGGTTTGGCACATTCGCCAGCGAATCCGCCAAAGATCATGCAACTTGGGTAGCGACCCCAGCCTTGCGACGCCAACCCGCCATCGATGCATCCTCCCCAAAACCTGTGATGCGCGTGCCACTGCGGAACGTCCCTCCACCGAGGCTTCGAAACGCGGCGAGATTCCGCGGGCAACAGGCGAACACGGTGCGGATTCCCCCGTTCGGCCACGGGTCGAGCCTCCCTGCCAGCCTGGGACAAACAACGGCACCGTTCGACAAACGGGAACAGCGGTGTTGAGCGAGGTCGACCGTCGAGCACTTTGGCGCAACGGTCTGCTGCGTCAGGCGAGGTGCGGCGACGTTGGAACGCACCGGTATTCGAAGCGGTCCACTTCTCCGTCCTCGGGATCCATCACCAAACCGACGTGCACGAAACCAGCCTTTTCCAACACGCGTCGGGATGCGGGGTTGTCGGCTTTGGTATGCGCCAACACCGTGCGGACCTCTTGCAACCCGAGGGCGAATGCCGCCAGTGCAACCGCCACTTCGGTTGCGTACCCCCGGCCCTGAAACTCCGGTTCGATACCGTACGCAATCTCGACGCAACCCATTGGGTCGGGTGGTCCCTTGAAGGCGGCCCCGCCTACCGTTAGTCGATCCACGCGCCGACGCACTTCGAATCCGCAAATCCAGGGCGAAGGCTCCGTTGCCGCGAGCAGTCGCTCATGCCAAATAGGCGACACCTCTTGTCGAACCGCTTCGGGCAACTCCGAAATCATGGTCAACGTTGCCTGCAAGTCGGCCAGTTGCAACACGAGATGCGGTGTCTCCAGCGTGAGGGCCGTCATCGCAGGCCTCGGCGAACGCGCCACTTTCGATGATGCTCCATCGCTCGGTCCGGCCCTCCCGGGAGGATGGCGACCCGGCCGCGCACGCCCGACGCCTTGCCCGGCTCGATGCGTCCGAAATACGGGAAAAGATGGAAGCAGGCTCGGTTGTCGCCGGTGTTCGACGATGCCCAGACCGACTTTTCGAATCCCATCGAAACGGTGCTCCGGCCGTCCTTGGCGGAGAGCACGATCAACGGCGTGTCGAATGTCTCGGGAGCATTGCGCCACCATCCCCATTCCGTGCGCGGACCCCCGGCGCGGATCAGGGAAAGATGGGGTTCGTGCTTGCCGGGGCGGGTCTGGGCGAACGTGAAGCGCTTGCCCCCCGACCAGACATGGAGACGCTCGTACAACTCCGACCATCCCACGGTGGCGTCGACCACGGTGGGATCCGGGAAATACCCGGGCGCGTCGGTGGTGGGAATGCAGGTGTGGATCTGCACGCGATCGAGCGGGGCGTCGGTCTGGTTGGAAACGGTGTATTCCAGATCGAGGCCGTCGCCGGAAGCCTGGACCGCGATGTCGACGCGGACGCCGGGAGCGTACGTCCAGTGGTAGGACCACCGGTTGCCGCGTCGGTTCCAGCACCGGTCGCCGTCGCCGAACGTGGTCGGGAGTTTCACCTTGAAGAGCCCGAGGTCATGCCCTTCCACCACCACGCCCTCGAGCGTTCGGAAATCGAACGTGTCGCCGGGGCACCAGGAGCTGCGCAGATCGAGGCCACCTGCTTCGCTGCCGGGGCGGATGGAAAAAGCGATGGACATGGGCGTGCTTTCCGTGGGGTCAGGCCGCGGTCGGGGCGGCGGGGCGTCGCCGGGATCGGCGGAGCAACGAACGGCCGAGCGCACCCCCGGCCGCGTCGGCGAGCCCGAAGACGATCAACCAGACCACGCCGGTCGCGGCGCCGCGGCGGGCGGCCGCGAGGCTGATCCCGAGTGGCTGGCTGGCCAACACTTCGGCGTCGCTAGCGATCCATTCGAGTCGGTCGGCGCGCCGCGACTGCAACCGCGCGATCCATTCCGGCGCATCGCGCTTCCACAACTCCGCCGCGCGTTCGGGGCGGTACGTGGAGTGCCGGAACCAGTAATTCGACTCCCCGGGTCCACCGGCGAAGGGATCGGCGCGACGCTCCGACGCCGGGTTGGGGACCGCGATCACCTTCCAGTACGTCAATGATTTCGGCCAAGCGTCGAAGGACCGCGCGCCGGGTCCCTGCGCCACCCGCAGGCCCTCCTCGAGGAGCGCGAGTTTGTGCTCGATGCGGGGGAGGGCGCGGCGCGAAACTTGGATGTCCTCGGCGATTCGGGCCCGGCGCTCCGGGCAATCCGGCGACCGTTCGACCATCGTCGCACCACAGACCAACGTGCCGACGCCGAGCAGCACCGCGCCGGTTTGGATCAGGCGATGGGTCTGCGCGCGGCACGCGGCGAGCGCGAACAGGAAGGCGACGATCGGGGTGAACGGCAGAAGGGTGCGGAAGAGCAGACTCCCCGTTCGACCGAGCGAGACCATCCACAACACGCAGCCGTAGCGGGCGATGAGCAGTCCGACGAACGCGAGGGAAAGTGTCAGCCCGATCGCCTGCAAAGCACGGGTGGCGCGGTGGCGCTGGAAGATCGGGTCCCAGGCGCGGGCGATGCCGCGGGCGAGGGTGCGCACCGGCACATAGGCGGCGACCGCCGCCCGTTCGTCGGCGATGTCCTGGCGGGTCGGATCGTCGAGGAGGTCCTGCAAATGCGCCTCGGTCTCGGCCACCGTGGCATCGATATGCTCCGGCGGAAGCGCGCCGGCGAGTCGGCGGCGCAGCGCGCCGGTGTAGTCGTGGATGGTGGTCGGCGCGGTGTGGTTACGCATGGGATTCGCCCAGGGGTCGATCGAGCAGTGTGTGCACGGAGGCGACGAACCGTTCGAAATCGGCGCGTTTGCCGTCGAGGAGGGCACCACCGGATTCGGTGATTCGGTAGACCTTGCGGGCCGGCTTCCCTTCCTGCGCCACCCATTCCGCCTCGACATGCCCATCGGCTTCCAGGCGGTGGAGGATCGGGTAGAGCTGACCGTCGCGCAGCGCGAGGGTGTCCCCGGCGGCCTCCTGAATGCGGCGGGAGATGTCGTAGCCGTGGAGCGGGCCTTGCCGGAGCACGCCGAGCACGATCGCGGAAACATCGGAACGGAACGCCATGGCCGGAATATACCTCTTGTTTTGAGATATGGCCAAACCCGAGGCATTGGTTTGGGAGGGGCCGTTTGGGAATCGGTATACTTTCGCCATGTCCAGCCCGTTGTTCGACAGCCTGCTCGACCTGATCCGGCGCACGTCGTCGGACCTGCCGCCCGATATCCGCCGCGCGCTCGCCGAGGGCCGTGCCAAGGAACGTTTCGGCAGCCGCGCCTTGATGGCGCTCGACACGATCGAAGGCAATATCGACACCGCCGCGGAGGAGTCGGCGCCGATCTGCCAGGACACGGGCATGATCAAGTTTTATGTCCATCATCCGGTGGCCTACGACACGTTGACGTTCGAGGAAACCGCCTGCGCGGCGGTGGAGGAGGCGACGCGGCTCGGGTATCTGCGGCAGAACTCGGTCGATGCGATCACGGGACGCAACTCCGGGAACAATCTCGGACCGGGGACTCCGCTCTTTCATTTCCAAGCGTGGCGCGGCGACACGGTGGATGTGCGGACGATGCTCAAGGGGGGAGGGTGCGAGAATGTCGGTGCGCAGTATTCGCTGCCGATGGACCTGCCCGAACTTGGGGTGAAGGCGGGCCGCGACCTAGAGGGCGTGAAGCACGCGGTGCTGCATGCGGTGTGGAAGGCGCAGGGCAAGGGCTGCGCGCCGGGCTACATCGGGGTGTGCGTTGGCGCCGACCGCGCGAGCGGGCTCGAGGCGGCGAAGGAGCAGCTGCTGCGCGTCGTGGGCGACACGAATCCCGACGCGGGCCTCGCGGCGCTGGAGCGGGAAATCGTGGACATCGCGAATGGCCTCGGCATCGGCCCGATGGGCTTCGGGGGCGAGACGACGCTGCTGGGGTGCAAGATCGCGGCGCGCAATCGCCTCCCCGCGTCGTTCTTCGTTTCGGTGAGCTACGCGTGCTGGGCGCATCGCCGACGGGGCGCGGTGTTGTCTCCCGCGGACGGCGCCACCCTGCATCCGTTGTACGAAACGGTCGACCAGACCTTGCCCGGGGAGCATTAGGAGGACGCCATGGCTGCGGTACGTTTGCGCACGCCCCTCGACGAAGCGGCGGTTCGTTCGCTCAAGGCGGGCGACGAAGTGTTGATTTCGGGCACGCTGTTCACGGGCCGCGACGCGGTGCACAAGTATCTGGCGGGCGGGGGCGCATTGCCGGAGGGGGTCGATCTGGCGGGGGGAATCATCTACCACTGTGGTCCGGTGGTGATCGAGCGCACCGAGGGTGGTCACCGATCGTTCACGGTCACCGCCGCCGGGCCCACCACATCCATCCGCGAGGAGCCGTACCAGGCCGGATTGAGCGGCCGTTATTGCATGCGGGGCGTGATCGGCAAGGGCGGGATGGGTTTGAAGACGCTGGCGGCGTGCAAGGAGCACGGCGCGGTGTATTTGCACGCGATCGGGGGAGCCGCGCAGGTCTACGCCGACTGCATCAAGTCGGTGGACGGAGTGCATTTGGAGCAGTTCGGTTCGCCGGAGGCGATCTGGGTGTTGACGGTGGAGGATTTCCCGGCGATCGTCACCATGGATTCGCACGGGGATTCGTTGCATGAAACCGTCCAGGCGTCCTCGCTGGAGCGCTTGAAGGCGGCGCTGTCGGCGGAGTGATGGTGCGGGCGGCGGCGCGGATCCGAGGGGTGCACCCGTGACCGTGCGGGTGGCGACCGAGGTGGATGCTTCGTTGTCGCGGGTCTTTACGTTCATGTCCGACTTCCCGGTGCTTGCCCGGGTGTTGCATTCGGCGACGGAGACCTATTTCGTGGGTGATTCCACCACGGGTCTCGGTGCGGAGTGGTTGCAGCGTGCTCCTGCCCACGGCGAGGGGATGATCGAGGCGCGCCACCGCATCGTTGCGTTCGACCCTCCGCGCGGGTTCACGATGGAGACCGTGGACGCGTCGGCGGTGGAGACGATGGAGTTCGTGTTGACCGATGTGGGTGGGCGAACTCGGATCGATTTCACGGTGCGTGCCCGTGCCGCCACGCTTTGGCTGACCCTGTTCGCGTGGCTGGGTCGTGGTTTCATCCGTCGTTCCATGCAGGAGGATTTGGAGCGCCTGCGCGACACCATCGAGGGCGAATTGCCGTTGCCGGAGATGTGATGGCGGGTGGGAGTGCATAGTGTTCACCCAGTTCAGCGACGACATGGACCGTGGACAACGACAATGTTGCCCTCGTACCGTCCGGGAAGACGGTCCGTTCCAGCCGCCAACTATCGTGGACTTTCAATAGCCGATAGAGCACATTGACGTAAAGCGATTGAACCGGTAAATTGTCCCCACTACATCCAGCGGCTTGGATTGGTGTCACATTACCTCCGTCCGAAC
>JBJTRZ010000595.1:0-12158 GCA_046076415.1 Armatimonadota bacterium | reverse complement strand
CAGAAATCGGTTATTTATTATTTCTACTGGTAGATGTTTATTGGTAGCAGAATCATCTATCCTAAGTCTGGGTGCCCTCTGCAAGCGCAGCGACGCGGTGCTGCTGGGAGCCGTTGGCGGACCGAAATGGGACGCCATTCCCGACCCGGACCTGCGGCCCGAACGGGGCGCGCTGCTCCCGCTGCGCAAGCACTTGGGCCTCTACGCCAACCTTCGTCCCGCGATCCTGCATCCGGCCCTCGCCGATGCATCGTCGCTGAAGACCGAATTGGTCGGCGACGGACTCGACATCCTGGTGGTGCGCGAGCTCACCGGAGGCATTTATTTCGGGGCGCCCAAGGCCAACGATGGCGAGCGGGCAGTCGACACGTGCGTCTACACCAAGCCGGAGATCGAGCGCATCGCCCGGATCGGCTTCGAAGCCGCCCGGCGCCGCGGCAAACGGCTCTGCTCGGTCGACAAGCAAAACGTTCTTATGACATCGGTTTTGTGGCGAGCCACCGTGCAGGAGGTCGCCAAGGACTACCCCGACGTTGCGCTCTCGCACATGCTCGTCGACAACTGCGCCATGCAATTGGTGCGCAACCCGCGCCAGTTCGACGTGATCGTCACCGAAAACCTGTTCGGCGACGTGCTGAGCGACGAGGCCGCGATGCTCACCGGCTCTCTGGGCATGCTCCCCTCCGCGTCGCTGGGCGCCGGCACGTTCGGTCTGTACGAACCGATCCACGGATCGGCACCGGACATCGCGGGCAAGGGCGTGGCCAATCCGCTCGCCACCATCCTGTCCACCGCGCTGCTCCTGCGCTACTCGTTGGGTCGGGAGGCCGAGGCGCTCCGGATCGAACGTGCGGTGGAAACCGTGCTCGAGCAAGGCTTGCGCACCGCCGACATCGCGGCGCCCGGGGCACCCAGCGTGGGCTCGGCGCGCATGGGCGACGCCGTGCGCGCGGCACTTTCCAACCCCTGAAGTCAAGGAGAAATCGGATGAACCTCAACCCCCGCTCGATCGTGATCGCCGCCGTCGTCGTTCTGGCCGCCGGCGCGTGGCCCGCGTGGCGGTGGTTCACGGCGCCCGCGCTCGATTCGCCGGAGATCAAGTCCGCCCGGCCGTTCGCGGGCACCCAACTCCTGCCGGTGAACCTCGAGCCGGAGGCGAACGCTGCTCCCGGCGCCCGCCCGCCCGCGCTCGAAGGGGTTTCCGCCCTTGCTCCGCGCGCCGACGCGCTGGTGGCGATTCCCGAAAAGCGGCGCAAGGCGCTCAAGAAGCAGATCGATGCCGCCCTCGAGGCGACGGGCGTGTCGATGGATCACCCGACGATGACCCGACCCGCCGGGCCGAGCGCGCTCGTGCTCAATGCGTCGTGCCGGGCGGTGCCGGAATCCGGCGGAGTGGTTGCGGTCGCGATGGAGCTCGACGTCGTGCGCAAGCTTCGCATCGCCAATGATGGATCCGAGCCGTGGGATTGCGTCGTTTGGACCGAACGGCGCTCCGCGCGGGTGAAGGCGTCGGATCTCGACCAAGCCGTGGTGGCCCTCGCCCAGGCGTGCCTTGCTCCGGTCATCAAACGTTGGAAGGAAGAGAACCCGGCGCGCTGATCCGCCGGGTCAGTTCCCGATTCCCAAAACCTGCCGCGCGTACCGGGCCGAAATCGCCGCCGACTCACCCGGGGTGCGCTCGGTGCGATCCTGCTCCGTCGTCGCCCAATCGGGAGCCAATGGGCGTATGGCATCCCAAGCGGCGACGAGGGTCACCGCGCCGTTGCCGAGTTCGGTGAACGTGTCGGGGCGCTGCGCGACCGAATCGAACGTTCCATCCTTCAGGTGGGCCACCGCCAATCGATCCGCGTGCCGCCCGATGTAGGCGGCGGGATCGACTCCCGCGCAGGCCAGCCAGTACACGTCGAAGCAACAGGCGACGTGCCGGGGGTTCGTTTCCTCGAGCAGGATATCCATGCCCCGCGTTCCCCCGCCGAGATCGAAAAACTCCCAGTGGTGGTTGTGGTAGCAGAGGCGAATGCCATGGTCCGCCAGCAGTGCGCCGGCCGCATCGAGCACTTTCGCGCTTTCGCGATATCCGTCCACCTGATCGCGCCGCGAGACACCCGAACACATCAAATGGCGGGCTTCGACGGTGCGCATGTGCTCCGCAACCCGCGTCAGGCGGTCCGTGTCGAGGAAGGCGGCGTAGCCCGTGTGGTAACCGCTGCATGCAAGCCCGGCCGCGTCGAAATAGCCGCGGAGGGTGGACGCATCCACGGTGTCGGTCGGCTCCCCGATCTCCGCACCGTCGTATCCCGCCGCGCGAACTTCCCGCAGAACACCGGGCAAGTCGTCGGTCGCACGGGATCCGAACACGATCAGTTGGATGGAAAGACGGGTCATGCGCACCTCCACGCCGAAGCGGTCTCCGACGGGGAAAGGTTCGGGGATAGCCCGTTCGTTCCCTGCGGGCGAGGGGGTACAACGCGAACGTGAATTGGCTGGCGCATCTGGTGCTCGGCGGGAACCGTCCCGAGACCCGGCTCGGGTCGCTGCTCGCCGACACCGTTCGCCGACAGCGCGAAGGGCTTCCCGACGACTTCCTCGAGGGAATGCGCCGCCATCGCCGGGTCGACGCGTACATGGAGGGTCATCCCGCGGTGCGTGCGAGTCGAGGTCGGATCACCTCCATCCGGGGGCGGTACGCACCGATCGCGGTCGATTTTCTTTATGATCATCTGCTGGTCCGGGATTGGATGCAGCGGCATCCGGATCCGCTGAGCGTGTTCGTCGACCAATTCGAGGCGGATGTCGTGGAGTGCGCGCTCAACTTGCCCGAGGCCGCGCGCGGTCTGGCCGAGTGGATCGTGGCCAGCGGGACGCTGCGCGATTACGCCAGCGAGTCCGGGATGCGACTCGCGCTGGAGCGCTACGGCGCCCGGATGTCGCATCGGCTCGGCACGCCGGTCGACCTCGTACCCTGCCTTTCGGATTTCGAGGCGAACGAGCGCGGATTCGCAGATGACTTCGCCGTGTTTTGGCGGGATATCGCCCGGGTGATCGCGGAGGAGTTCCCCGAGCGCGGGGCGTAATCGCCGCCATGGGTATCCGTATCGTGGCGCGCGGCAAAGGCCTCGTTCCCATCGTCGTCGATCCGTCCGCCACGCCGGCGGAGCGTCATGCCGCCGCCGAACTGAAGCGGTGGGTCCGGCAGGCGACGGGGGCGGACCTCGCGCTCAAGGTCGCCACCGCGCTGCGCCCCGGCGAATCCGCGATCCTGGTCGGGCGTGGCGCCGCGGCGTCCCGATTCGCCCGAGGGGTCGATTGGCGCGTGCTCTCCGGGGAAAAGACGGTGATGCAGTGCCGCGGCGGCGTCCTTTTGCTCGCCGGAGGACGTCCCCGAGGAACCCTCTACGCCGTGCACCGGTTCCTCGAATCCAGCCTCGGTATCCGGTGGTGGACCCCGTGGGCCACCGATGTTCCGAAGCGAACGGACTGGGTCGTGGCCGACGGCGACCTGCGCGAGACCCCGGCCTTCGAGGCGCGCAACCCGTTCTGGTTCCACGCGTTCGATCCCGATTGGGCGGTGCGCAACGGTTCCAACGCCGCGGACGCCCACATCGACGAGGCCCGCGGCGGAGCGATCGTCTACAAGGGGTTCGTGCACACGTTCTACCCCCTCGTCGACCCGAAGATCCATTTCAAGCAACACCCCGAATGGTTCTCGATGAATGCGAAGGGGACGCGGTTTGTCGACGGCGGGCAGCTCTGCACGACCGATCCCGCGCTGCGCACCTTTATCGTCGGCCGTGTGCGCCAGTGGCTCCGCGAATCGCCCGAGGCGCGCATCGTCTCGATTTCCCAAAACGACTGGTACGGCGCGTGCCTTTGCCCCCGCTGCAAGGCGGTCGACGACGCGGAGGGATCCGCCGCCGGCACCATGCTCGCGCTGGTCAACCATGTGGCGGAGCAACTCGAAAAGGAGTTCCCGCTCGTCGCGTTCGACACCCTCGCCTACCAATACACCCGCAAGGCACCCCGCACCGCGAAGCCGCGTCCCAGTGTCGTCGTCCGGTTGTGCTCCATCGAATGCAACTTCCGCGAGCCGCTGGAATCGAAGGCGAACGCCTCCTTCGGCGATGACCTGCGGGCATGGAGCGCCCGCAGCGGCCGCCTCTACATCTGGGACTACGTCACCAACTTCGGACACTACCTGCTGCCCCATCCGAACTGGTTCCAACTCGGACCAAACGTTCGCTTCTTCCACAAAAACGGAGTCCGCGGCCTTTTTGAACAGGGCGCGTATCAGAGCCACGGCGCCGAGATGGCCGAACTCCGCGCTTGGGTGCTGGCGAAACTGCTCTGGAATCCCTATCAGGACGACCGCAAATTGATCCGCGAGTTCCTCGAGGGCTACTACGGCGGCGCATCGGCGGGGTACATCCAGCAATATCTGGCGCTGCTCCACGCCCGATCGGCCGGCGTCGACCTGCGTTGCTTCGCGGGACCCGTCCAGCCCCATTTGGATTTGGCGACCCTGGCGGATGCGGACCGTTTGTGGGGCGCGGCCCTCGCCGCCGCGACGGATCCCGACAAACGATGGCGTATCGATCAGGGCCGCAACGCGGTCCGGTACGCCGTGCTGGTCAATTGGGCCCGATTGCGCAAGGCGGCGAAGAATCAAGGGACGCCGTGGCCGTTCGGCGATCTGGATCGGCTTGCGGCGGATTTCCTCAAGGCCTGCACCGCGCCGGGGCCCAAAGGATGGAAACCGGTCACCCATATCAACGAGGGCGGAACTACTCCGGCGGCGTTCGTGGACCGGCTTTCCGGCCTCGCGCCGGACAAGGCGGAATTGCCGCCGCCGTTCCGCGGCGTGCGGGGCGTCGTGGGAGTGGCCGACGGTGCGGCGACCCTCTTCCGGGCCGGCGATCTCTGCGAACGTCGCGCGGATCCCACGGCATCCGGGGGCTCCGCCGTGCGCATGCGGGCCGGCCATTCCGAATGGGCGGTCCAGTTTCCCGTATCGAATCTTCCGGAAGTGGTCCAGTCGGGGATCTGGGAACTGCATGCGATCGTGCGATTGGAAGGAACCGGTGCGGCGGGGGCACCGGGATTCTCCGCGGGTGTCTACGACATGTCGACGCGCACCGACCGTGCGCGCGTCGACCCCGTGGCGGGTCCGGATGCGGCGCGTTGGCATTCCGTGCGCATCGGCGAGGTGCGCCTCGACGGGGATGCCTACGTGTGGTTTGCGCCGGCGTCCAATGCGGCGATCAAGGCGATCTGGATCGATCGATTGATCTGCGTTCCACGCCCCTGAAACCCGTGCTCGGCGAAGGCGGGGGAGCGCTGGGCGCGGGGTTCCGGCGCAGGTGCCCGACCCCCCGAAAAGCTCCGGGCCGGCGGTGCGATTCGCCTTGCCCGCACCCTTCCGGCCCGGGATAATACGCCCATGCCCACCCCCTTCGTGCACCTCCACAACCATTCGGAATTTTCGTTGCTGGACGGTGCCGCGAAGATCAAGGACATGGTCAAGTACGCGGTCGACATGGATATGCCGGCCATCGCGCTGACCGACCATGGAGTGATGTACGGCGCCTTCGAGTTCTACAAGGCCGCCCGGGCCGCGGGTATCAAGGGCATCGTCGGGTCCGAACTCTACGTGGCCACCCGCGGGCGCGGCGATCGGGATCCCCGCCGGGATGGCAACCACCATTTGGTGGCCCTTGCGAAAAACGAGGTTGGCTACGGCAACCTCATGAAATTGGTCACCAAAGCCAGCCTGGAAGGCTTCTACTACAAGCCCCGCGTCGACAAGGAACTCCTCGCCGAGCACGCCGAAGGGCTGATCATCTGCTCCGCCTGCATGGGAGGCGAACTCGCCCAGACCATCATGAAGGAGGGCGTCGAGCGCGGGAAGGATGTCGCCGCGTGGTACCGCGAGGTCTTCGGCGAGGATTTCTACCTCGAAGTGCAGGGGCACCACGCGCAAGGACAGTGGGAAATCAACGAAGCGGTGCGCACCATCGCCCGCGCGATGGATATCAAAATGGTGGCCACCAACGACAGCCACTACCTGCGCGCCGAGGATGCCTCCGCCCACGACGTCCTCATCTGCATCCAAACCGGCACCACCGTCAACGATCCAAAGCGGATGCGCTACGAGCCCCGCGAGTTCTACCTCAAACCCTACGCCGAAATGATGGGCGGGTTCGAATCGTTCGCACCGGATGCGATCGAAAACACGCTCGAGGTGGCGGCCAAGGTCCAACTCGAGATCGAGACGGGCCGTGCCCCGATGCCCGTGGTGGGCGTGGACGAAGGCTCCGACGCGCAAGGCACGATGGAACGGTTGTGCTGGGAGGGACTGGAACGACGCCTTCCCAAGCACGCGGGAGTCCATCAGGAGCGTCTGGGGTACGAACTCGACATCGTCAAGAAAACCGGCTTCGCCCAGTACTTCCTCATCGTCCGCGACATCGCCCAACACGCCCGCGAAAAGGGCATCTTCTTCGGGGTGCGCGGTTCGGCGGCGGGTTCGCTGGCCTCCTATTGCCTCGGAATCACCGATCTGGACCCAGTCGCCTACGATCTCACGTTCGAGCGCTTCCTCAACCCCGAGCGCGTGACCATGCCCGATATCGACATGGACTTCGAGGACACCCGCCGCGGCGAAGTGATCGACCATGTCGTTTCCAAATACGGCAAGGACAACGTCGCCTACATCACCACCTTCGGCACCCTCGGCGCCAAGGCCGCGATCCGCGATGCGGGCAGGGCGCTCGACATGCCCCTTCCGGAAGTGGATCGCGTGGCCCGCATGGTGCCCGGAATGCCGCTCGGCCTTTCGATCGACAAGGCCATGCACGGGTGGCCCGAAAAGGATTACACCGGTAGCCCCGACATGGTGGCGGCCTACCGCGACGAAGAGCTCGCGCGCAGCCTCATCGACACCGCCAAACGGATCGAGGGCATCACGCGGACGGAGTCCGTCCACGCGGCGGGCATTATGATCTCCGACCGGCCGCTCGTCGAATACACGCCGCTGCGCCGCCTCAACGATGGTTCGGTCGCCACCCAGTATCCCCACAGCTCCCTCGAGTCCATCGGCCTGCTCAAAATGGACTTCCTGGGGCTGGTCAACCTCTCCATACTCGGGCGAGCGGTGAAGCTCATCGCCATGACCCGCGGGGAGGATGTCGACGTTTGGAACATCCCCCTCGAATACGACGACCCGCGCGCGCGCAAAGCCTACGACATGCTCGGACGCGGCGAAACCACCGGAATTTTCCAGCTCGAGAGCGCCGGCATGCGCAAGTACATCGTCGAGCTCAAGCCAAACTCCGTCAAGGAACTCGCGGCCATGGTGGCCCTGTATCGGCCCGGTCCGCTCGCGCACATTCCGCGATTCATCCGATCCAAATTCGATCCCGCCCAAATCGAATACACCCATCCGCTGCTCGAACCGATCCTGAAGGACACCTACGGAGTCATCGTTTACCAGGATCAGGTCCTCAAAATCGTCCAGGCCATCGCCGGCTTCTCCCTCGGTCAAGCCGACCTGCTCCGCCGCGCCATGGGCAAGAAGTCGGCGAAGGAGATGGAAAAGCAGCGGGAGGCGTTCAGTGCAGGAGCCAAGGAACGGGGTATCGCCGACAAGGTCGCCGAGCGCATTTTCGCCGAGATCGAACCGTTCGCCGGCTACGCGTTCAATGGTGCCCACGCCGCCTGCTACGCGATGGTCGCCTACCAAACCGCCTACCTCAAGGCCAACTACCCCGGTGAATACCTCGCGGCCCTCATGGCCGCCTACATCGACAAGACCGAGAAGGTGGTCAACACCATCGAGGAATGCGAACGTCTGGGCATCGAGATCCTGCCTCCGGATGTCAACGCGTCCGATGGCGACTTCGCGGTCACCGAACCCACCGAGCCCCGCTACCAAGGAGCCATCCGATTCGGCCTGCATGCCATCAAAAACATCGGAAAGGCGCCCATCGATGCCATTCTGGCGGCTCGGGCCAAGGGCGGAGCGTTCGTCGGCCTCGACGACTTTTGCCGGCGCGTGTTCGCCGAGGGCCTGACCAGCAAATCGGTGGTGGAAATGCTCGTCAAGGCGGGGGCGTTCCGGAGCATCCACCCCAACCAACGTGCCTTGATGGAGGCCGTCGACGAATGCGTCGCCTCGGCGCAGCGGGGGGCCAAGGACGCGGCGGCGGGCCTGATGAGCCTTTGGGGCGACGATGCCGGCGAGGATGCTTCGGCGGTCGCAACCTCGGCACCGTTGCCTTCGGTGCCGGACTATCCGCGCGGGGAGCGGCTGGCGTGGGAAAAGGAATTCCTCGGCATCTACCTCACCGAACACCCCGTCAAACCATTCGAACCCGAACTGCGTCGCAAACACAAGGCTTGGCGCTCGGATCAGGTCGGGGAAAGCACGCCCAACCAGCAGATCACGGTTGGCGGGATGGTCGTCGAGGTGCGCACGCGTTACACCAAGACCGGGCAGACCATGCTCTTCGTCCGCCTGGAGGACACCGCCGGTGCCGTCTCCGTCACCTGTTTCCCGCGGACGGCGGCCGAGCACGGGAGGCATTTGCTCGTGAATGCGGTGGTGGCGATCACGGGAAAGGCGCAGCATCGGGAACGCATCCTGCGCACCGCCGAAGCAGAGGAACCCGCGGAAGGCGAGCGCAACGTCGAGGTGGAAGTCATCGCCGACAACGTGGAGGTGGTCGTGCCCAACGCGATGTCCGCCGATGCGCGGCCGCGAACGGTGCATCTGCGCATCGACCCGCAAACCAGCAACCTGCTCCGCATGGTGAAGGAAATGCTGGGCACGAAGGAAGGGGGATCCCCCCTCATCGTCCACGCGGAGACCCCGGGACGTGAAGTGCTCATCCGCACCAAGGTGCTGGTGGACCCCGACGAAGGCTTGCTGGAGCAGGTCCGGCGCATGCTCGGGGGCGGACATCGCCGCGCGTGGGTCGAGTGATCCCAATCCGCCAGGTGCGAAGGACGCGCGATCGCGCCGCGCGCGTCAGACCGGATCGCCGACCGCACGCGTGAGCCGGGCCAAAGCACCCAGCAGATCGTAACGTGCATTCACCGCGTTCGTCTCCGCCTGAACCAAAGCCGCCTGGGCGTCGTTGACCGCAAGCTGCGTGTCCACTCCCTCGCGGTAGCGGACGCCGGCGAGTCGAAACGCCTCGCGGGCCTCCTCGACCGCCGCCCACGCCGTGCGGGCGCGCTCCTCGGCATCGCGTACCGCGAGCACGGCCTGCTGCACTTCGGCCTTGATCCCGCGACGATATTGATCGGTCTGGATCGCCGCGGAACGCGCATCCGCATGGGCCGACTCGATCGACGCCCGTGTGGCACCCCCGTCGTAGAGCGGCGCGGTCACGGAGAAACTCAGCGATCCCGTCGCCTTCTGATTGGCCACGAGGGCGGGATTCGGATTGTAGTTTCCGCTCAGCGCCAAACTTCCGTACGGATCGATCGTGCGTCGCGCCAACCGCGTGGCGCCCGCCGCCTTTTCCTCGTTGAGGTCCGCCTGCAGCGACTCGGGTCGCTGACGCATGGCGCGGGCAAGCAACGCTTCCTCCTCGAGATTCGGAATCGCCGGAAGATCGGGCTTGGGGCCGATCGGGGGAGCGGCGGGAAGGGAAATCGGGGTGGACGGATCGAGGCCCATCGTGTTGGCGAGGGCATTCAGGGCGATCGCACGTTGGTTGCGCGCGGAAATCCACTGCTGGCGGTTGTTGGCCAATTGGGTCTTGGCGCGCAGCACGTCGAACGACGCGACGGTTCCGGCGCGCAACTGAGCCTCGCTCACTCGGAGGGATTCGGTGGCGGCATCCACGGCCGCCTGGGCAACGCGCACCAAGGCGTCCGCACGCAGGGCTCCGTACCATCCATTCCGCACCGAAAGGACGACGTCCTGACGAACGCGCGAAATCTCGAGCAGCACCACCTGCTCCTCGATCGCCCCGATATGGCCCGCGGTGCGCACGATACCGGTGAAGTCGACCAGCTGCGTGGCGCTCAGGCGAATGGAGCGCTGATCGAGGCTCGGGGTGCCGAACAGGTTGTTCGACCCACCCGTACCGCTGCCTCCTCCGTTGCCCGTCCCGCCCCCGTCGGTCGGTTCGGCGCGCGTGACCCCGCCGAGCTGCGCCGGGACCGATCCGGGCGGCGTGCCCTGGAGACCCACGGGAAACGGATTGGCGATCTGGCCCGGGCCGGCACCGAAGGCTCCGCCACCGAAGGCGGCTCCGAGTCCGGACAGGCGCGTGTACGTGGCGCCGGCGGACACGTTGGGGCGTTGGCTTGCCGCCAGGATCTGCTCCGTGGTCGAACGGGTTCGCACCAAACGTTGGTCGGCGAGCCGCAGCAACGGGCTGCGCTCCACGGCGATGCGCACCGCCGCCTCCAAGGACTCCACAACCAACGTTTCCGCCGGCCGAGCCGAATCGGGCTCCGCGGTCGGTCGGACGAATTCAGGAGCGGAAACGGGGGTGGGGGCGGGGACGAAGGGCATGCGGGTACCTGACCGTGGTGGCGTTCACCCGAAGTACACTCCCCGCGCGCGCCCGGTTCCGCGTTTTTGTCCGGATCAGACGGCGTCGGAAGGGGCGCACGGCCGAACGGTCCCTTGGGAGTCGACCCGGAAACGTCCGATTCGAACCACCCCCGGCGCGTCGGGTGCCGTTGGCGCGTCGCCGTCCACGACCAACGACTGATCTCGGGGGTCGATGCCGACGATGCGCAGAAGCACCGGGTGGCGCGCCATCGGATTGATCCACGCGGCGATTCGCCCACGCAGCCGCGTCACCGGCACCACCCTCAACCGGGCCGCGCCAAGGGCTTCCGCCACCCAGCCAACGGCCGCCGGATCCATTTCGGCTCCCGAGCCCGCCGTCCACGCGCAGACGGTGCCCTCGGGCAGGATCTCCGCGCGCAGCACATCCCGCCCCAATGCGTCGGCGAGCCATGCCAACCGGCCCGCCGCCATCGGGGTGCCGGTTCCAAGCGTGGAGCCAATCGTCGTTGTTCGGTCCAAGGCAAGTCGCCGGCGGGGCGCGTCCTCGAAAGCCCCCGCGATGCGGACGCATCGGCGGGTCGCACGAACGATCGCCGATTTGCGCACGACATCGAGGGACGCGGGAACCGTCTCCAACGGCCGATTCGAGAAGGACGCCATCCACGGGAGGACGTGCTCGTCGCCCGGCATCGCCACGTGGATGAGCCGGTCCGGTTCCGCCATTTCGAGGAATGCCGCGAGCCATCGCCGTGCGGCCGGATGGTCCTCGAAGCCCGGCGTATCCACATGAACTCGGTCGGCGCCCGCGCGCCCTGCCGCCACGAGCAGCGAGGCGATGGCGGCGACGTGGGAACCGATGTCTTCCCAGGGGCGCAAGCCGCCCGTGAAGCGCGTGCGGACAACGTGCGGTTCGCCCTCGGGAAGGCAGCGCGCGAGCGCCACGGTGCCCGGAAGCGCCGTGCATCCACCGTCGCTGTCGGCATCCAGCAGATAGGTCGAACGGCCCGCGGTGGCGTCTTCGCTGGCCAACGAGCACGCGTGGTGGGATCGACCTCGGTCGGGGTGGCCCAGATGGACCACGACCTCGGGGCGGGAACTGCGGGCCGCGTCGATGGTCCTACGCGGATTCCGTGCGCGCGCGCCGCGACCGCTTTGGCGTGGCGGCGGGTTCGTCCCCGGGCGCGGGGTCGGGTGCGAGGAAGGGGCGTACCGCCGCCAGGAACGACTCGGGTTGCTCATCGTGGGGCAGCATTCCGGCGTCCTCGATCACCTCGAGTTTGGCGTTTCGGTTCGCCTTCAGAAAAGCTTCCGCCTGCGAAAGCGGGGTTTCGCGCGCTTCGCGCCCCCAAACGATCAGGGGCAGGTCGACGACGGCGGGAAATTTCCGGGAGACATCGCAGTTGAGGTTTCCGCCGACGAAATAGGGAAGGACCGAATCTCCGCCGGGTTGGTGCGCCGCGACATGGAACTGGGCGACCAAGGCATCGTCGACGCGTTCGGGATTGGCGTAGATCCGCGAGGCGAGGTATTGACGCAGGGCCGTACGGCTGGCGATGAGGTTGTAGACGCCGGACCCCAGCACCGGGGTGCGGAGCGCCTCGCGCGCGATGCCGTCGGAGGCGCCGGG
>JBJTRZ010000594.1:0-3574 GCA_046076415.1 Armatimonadota bacterium | reverse complement strand
GGCGGCTCCGGGAGGCGTCGGCGGCTTCGGGGAAGGTTGGGGGTACGAATCCGAAACGGCCACGAACCTGGTTCGCATCGGACACCGTATGTACGACCCCGACCTCGGGACCTTCCTGTCGCGGGATCCCGCGCTGGAAGGAGCGAACCCGTACGCCTACGCCGACGGAGATCCCGTGAACGCGGTGGACCCGGACGGACTCGAGGTGCTCGTGTTCCTTCCCAAAGGGCCGAATGTGCCGACGCGCGGGGGCGGGCGCACACGAGGACGACTGATCCTGATCGGCGACGACGGGCGCTGGATCCGGGAGTGGCCGGCCAACTCCGGTGGCTCCCGGGCTCCGGGAACCTCCGTCCCGCCCGGTTACCCGACGCGATTGCCAAAGGGGGTCTACGATCTCGACAATCCCCGGCGGCGGCGGACCAAAGGCATGGTGCGTGAGGAGGTGGGATTCAGCATCGACCTCGAGCCGCGCTTTCCGACGTCCCGGCGGTACCTGCGCATCCATCCCGACGGTGGGGGACCGGGGACCCAGGGGTGCATCGGCGTCCTCGCGCCGGGCAAGGACCTCGACGCCTTCTACCGCATCGTCCGGGGGTTGATCCAAGCGGATCGCCTGCATTTGATTGCCCAGTGAAACGGCTCCGCCCGGAAGCCCGCGGGCTTCCGGGCGGGGAATTTCGACCCGTTGGATTTCGCGTTTTCGCCGAGGGCCGGCAGGGGTCCGGATGGTGCATCCCGAAGAAGGAGTCGCGGGCCCCTTGCCCGCGTTGGAAACGCCATGGAACGCCTCGGCATCGGCATTCTCGGATTCGCCCACGGGCACGCGCACGCCTACGCCACACGTATCGCGACGTTCGACGACGCGGTCTTGGTGGCGGCGTGGGACCACGACGCGACGCGCGGGGAGGAGGGGGCCGCACGCCACGGCATGGCCTTTGTCGCCGACCTCGACGAACTGCTCGCGCGTCCCGACATCCACGCGGTCATCATCACGAGCGAAACCAACCTCCACGCCGATCTTGTCGAGCGTGCCTGCGCGGCCGGCAAGAACATCCTCTGCCAAAAGCCCATGGCCACGACCCTCGCCGATTGCGATCGCATCGTCGACGCCGTCGACCGATCCGGCGTCCATTTCCAAATGGCGTTCCAAATGCGCTGCGACCCGCTCAACCAGCGCATCAAGGCGTGGATCGACGAAGGAGCCGTGGGGAAAGTGGGCGCGGTGCGCCGTCGGCACTGCATCAATTTCCTCTTCAATCCCGGACTCAAGGAATCGCCTTCCGCGTGGCACATCGATCCCGTCGCCAATGTCGGGATGTTCTTCGACGACGCGGTGCACGCAGCGGATTTCCTCTACTGGCTCTTCGGCACGCCCGAGACCGTTATGGCCGAAATCGACAACGTCCTGACCGACATCGCACCCGACGACACGGGGGTTGCGCTGTTCCGCTGGCGGGGCGGCGCAATGGGCACGCTGTTCAATGGATCCGCCATTCTCGCTGGAATCAACACGTGCGAGATCTACGGCGATCAAGGGGTGATCGTGCAGGATTACGACGATCTGGTTTCGACCGCCCACGCGGTGGGGGGCGGACCGGCGCTGCGCCTCTACCGCCGATCCACCGGCGCCTGGGAGACGTTCGAACACACGGTTCCCGCAAGCCATGGCGAGCGCCTGCAAGCGGTGCCCAGGCCGTGGATCAACGACCTGCGGGCCGGCCGACCCTCCTCGGCTACGGCCCGCGACGGCAAAATCTCGGTGGCGATGTGCCTCGCCTCCTACGACAGCGCCCGCACCGGGCGACGCGTTTCCCTCGGAGACTATTTATGAGCCAGCGCAAACCCAATATCGTCCTGATCGCGATCGACTCCCTGCGGGCCGACCACATGAGCTGCTACGGCTACCCACGCCTGACCACGCCGGTTCTCGATCGATTCGCCGCGCAGGGGACGCTCTTCGAACGCAATTACAGTCCGCACATCCCCACGACCAGCGCATACAGCTCGATGCTCACCGGTCAGGACGTCTTCACCACCCAGGTGGTCGCGCTCCGGCATCAAGGGCCGCTGCGCGCCGATGTTCCCACGCTGCCCGAAATCCTGCGCGGCAACGGCTACAACACCACCTGCGTCGGTTTCGGCGGCAATCCGGCCTCGCGCGGATTCGACCAATACCTCGAGTTCCCGGGGTGGGGCAGCTGGAACGAAGGCCGGAGCCCGAAGGCGGAAAACCTCAACAAGGTCGCGCTGCCCGAACTCGACCGGCTGGTCGCCGACGACAAGCCGTTCCTGCTCTTCCTGCGCCACATGGACCCGCACGCCCCGTACCTGCCCCCGGCGCCCTACGAGCGGATGTTCTACCACGGCAATGAATCCGATCCGGCCAATCGTTCGATGGACCCCGTCATGGAGTTCAAGCCGTTCCGCGATTTCTTCGCCAGTTGGATGCCCCCCGGCATCTCCGACAAGGATTACGTGGTGGCGCAGTACGACGGCGCGATCGCGTACATGGATGCGGCGATCCAGTCGATCTTCACCGCGCTCGAAGCGCACGGCATCCTCGACGAAACGATCGTGGTCGTGAACGCCGATCACGGGGAAACGTTGTACGAGCACGAGTGCTGGTTCGATCACCACGGAATCTACGACAACACATTGCACGTTCCGCTCATCCTGCGTTACCCGGGCAAGGTCCCCGCCGGTCGCCGCGTCTCCGGATTCACCCACCACAAGGATCTGGTTCCGACCCTGCTCGATCTCGCCGGCATCGAGCACGAAGGGATGTTCGACGGCCAAAGCGTGCTGCCGATGATCTCCGGCGCGGTCGCCTCCCATGCGCCGTCCTTCTACATCACCGAGTGCACCTGGATGCGCAAGCACGGATGGCGCACCCCCGAGTGGAAACTGATCGTCGCCCTGGAGCCCGATTTCCATTTCAAACCCGCGGTCGAACTTTACAATTTGGTGGAGGACCCGGAGGAGAACCACAACCTCGCCGAAGCGCGTCCCGATATCGTCGCCCGGTTGAAGGCCGAAATGGACGCGCACATCGCGGCGCGCGAAGCGGCGACCGGCCTCGCGAATCCGATCCACCACCAAGGCGACTGGCATGGGCACAAGGGTGTCGGACCCTTCACGTCGTCGCAGCAGGCCTACGACACGATGCACATCGGCGACCCCAACCAAGCGGCCCGACTGCAGGCCGAATCGCGCGAATAAAATCGAAAGGGCGCCGCTTCGCGGCGCGATCACCCATCATGAAACTCAAAGTCGCCATCGTCGGCATGGGAGGCATCGGCAACACCCACGGCGCCGTCTACCAAAAGCGCGAGGACTGCGAAATCGTCGCCGTCTGCGACATCCTCAAGGAACGGGCGGACGCGGCCGCGGCCAAGTACGGCTGCCCCGCCTACTACAGTGTCGCCGACATGCTCGCCGCGGGCCTCGCCATCGACGCCGTGTCGGTGACCACGGCGGGCAAGGAGAACGGCGGGGACCACCACGCCCCGACCATGGAGATCCTGGCGGCCGGCATCCCGGTGCTCGGCGAAAAGCCCATCTCCAACGAAAT
>JBJTRZ010000593.1:0-1719 GCA_046076415.1 Armatimonadota bacterium | reverse complement strand
TCCCGCGTCGGCTGCCGGACAATCCGCGTGGCTGGTCTTCGACCATCTGGAAACCGACGCCGTGGTGCTCGTGAACGGGGTCGAGGCGGGCCGGCACCGCAGCGCGCATCGTCCCGCCCGGTTCGACGTCGGCTCGCTGCTGCGACCGGGAGCCGCGAATCACATTGCGGTCCGAGTGGATGCCGGCCTCTACGGAGTGGCCGACAAACCGGGCGCGGCCTACCAAAACCAGCTTTCTGTGCTGCTCAACAAACTGCACTGGCTGCGCAAAGGACAGTGGCAGGCGGGCTGGGACTGGCAACAACGCTTGATGAACGTTGGCATACTCGGGTCCGTGCGGATTCGGTTCGCGGACGCTCCTTTGCTCTTCGATGCGTGGCTTCGCGCGGCACCCACGGACGACCTTTCCAGCGCGACCTTCCGGGCCGAAGTGGAAACCTTCGTTCCGGGCGAGGTCCCCGTGGAAGCGGTATTGCGGTGCATGGTGCTCGACACCGATGCCGGGCAGGAGCGCGCCGTCCAACTGCCACCCGGTTGGTCCCGGCACGCGGTGGAGACGGTGCTCGACGACCCGGAACTCTGGTGGCCCGTGGGACACGGCGACCCCACCACGTACTCGGTGGCGATTTCGCTCGAGGCGGGAGGCGTCGAGCAAGGGTGCCGCCTCGCAACCGGCATCCGCAGGGTCGAAATCGACCAATCCCCCCATCCCGGCGGCGGAAAACACTTCATTCTCCGTATCAACGGCAAACCGATCTTCTGCAAAGGCGGAAATTGGGTCCCGCCCGATATGCTGCCCACCACGGTCGGAGAGGACCGGATCGAAGGGCTCGTGGACGCGGCGCTCGAGGCCAACTTCAACATTCTGCGGATCTGGGGCGGCGGTGTCTGGGCGGGTTCGACGCTGCTGGACCAGTGCGATGCCAAAGGCCTGCTCGTTTGGCATGACCTGTTGTTCGCGTGCTCGAAGTACCCTGGTGACGATCCGGAATTCTCCAAGGAAGTGCGCACCGAGGTCGAATGGGGCCTTCGCACCTACGGGCGCCATCCTTCCGTCGTGGTTTGGTGCGGAAACAACGAGATCGAATGGGGCGATTGGCACTGGGGATACGACGACCGCGGCGTCACCCACCCCCACTACGCGCTCTTCCACCACGACTTTCCCCTGATCGCGCGGAGGGAAGCGCCCCATACCGCCTATTGGATCAGCTCCCCGTTCTCGCCCGATCAGGCGCACCCCAACGAACCGACGGTCGGCGATCAACACCCTTGGACCGTGTCGCTCCAAGTGGCGGGAGGCGCGGATTGGTGGGACTACCGCACCTATGTCGATCGTTTCCCCAACGAAGGGGGCGTGCTGGGCGCGTCGACCTTGGCGACTTTGCGCGGTTTCCTTCCCGAACGCGAACGGCACCTGCTCTCGCCCAGTTGGGAACACCATGACAATCCCTACGCCTACAACGATTTGAAACCCGGCTCCGCCGGCCACGCATACCAAACGGTGCGGCTGTGGATCGGCCGCGATCCGTTCGCGATGGATTGGGAAACCTATGCGGTGGCGAGCGGACTTCTCCAAGGCGAAGGAATTTCGGAATACATCGCCAATTACCGGCGCCGGATGTTTTCGTCCTCGTCGGCGATCTTCTGGATGTACAACGACAGTTGGCCGACCACGCACGGTTGGACCATCGTCGACTACCATCTCCGACGCAAGCTCGC
>JBJTRZ010000592.1:0-6359 GCA_046076415.1 Armatimonadota bacterium | reverse complement strand
GGCGGCCTGGAAGATCTCCTCGCTGCGCCGGCTTCCGACGGCAACGGCGCCGGCGAGGGCGAGGGGCGGTTGCCCCAGATCCACGAGACGCCGGGCGGTTTCGGCTTTGAGGCAATTGATCAACATCGCTCCCCCAACCGTGGATCCGGGCGCCACTTTCATCTCCATCCCGGGCAGGGCGACCATGGCGTCTCCCACCGGCGCGCCCGTATCGAGGGTGATTTCCGCGAAGTCCATCAATTTGCGCCCATCCGCGCGTTTGGAGGTCGAAGCATCGGCGTGCGTGCGCGACACGATCGCCACCACCGGGATGCCGTGCGCCTGGAATTCCTCGGCGAGTTCGACGGGAACGACGCTCGTGCCGGAGGAGGAAACCACCAGCGCGGAATCCACCGAGGCGACATCGAAATTGCGCAAGATCTGGCGAGCGAGGCCCGGCACATTTTCTAGGAACATCGCCTGCCGCTGTCCGTTCGCACCCACCACCAGATTGTGGAACGACAGGGAAAGTTCGACGATCGGGTTCCATCCCGGATAGCTGCCATACCGGGGCCACATTTCCTCGACCATCATTCGGGAGTGTCCCGAGCCGAAAACGTGCACCATGCGTCCCGCGGCGATCGTGGCGGCGAAACGATCGGCGGCCGCTCCGATGGTGTCCTCCTGGGCTGCGACGATGTCGACCAAGCGGCGGCACTCGGCGATATAGGTTTGGGTCGGATTCATGGTGGTCTCCACTTCCGGGTAGGCTCGTATTCGCCGTTCAGGCGCTGACGGCCCACCCCGCATCGATGGTCAGGATATCGCCGGTCATCATGGCTGACTGGGCCGAATCCATGAGGAAAAGCGAGAGTTTCGCGACCTCCTCGGCGTCGATCAGGCCCCCCGCCAGTGGTTGTTTTCCCCGCATGTGATCGAGGATCGCGGGATCGTCCTGGGCGCGCCGGCTCATCGGCGTGCGCACCAAGCCGGGCGCGATCGCGTTCACGCGAATCCCTTCGGGTGCGTAGGTGGCGGACATCGCCCGGCTCAGGGAGAGGATCGCCCCCTTCGATGCTGCGTAGGCGTGGGTGTCGAAGTGGTCGCGTTGCGGGTGGAGTCCGAGCACGCTGGCCATGTTGAGGACGGTTCCGCGTATGCCGTGCGCATCCCGGGGTTGGTCGAGCATTTGGTTCAGGGCGGCCCGGCAAACGAGGAACATGGATTTGACATTCGCGTCCATCACCGTGTCCCAGCCGTCGTCTGTGCAGACATGCACCGGGCCGTCGCCGAATCGTCGCCCCGAGATTCCCGCCACGTTGTACACCGCGTCGATGCGTCCCCCCCGGCCGACCGCATCCGCAACCACACGTTCGACATCGCCCCGGCGCGTCAACTCCGCCGCGGTTCCGGAGACATCGCCGCCGGCGGCTCGCAGTTCGTCCACCAACGCGGAAACGTTCGTCTCGGAACGGCTGGCGATGTGCACCCGGGCGCCTGCGGCGACCGCACGACGCGCGGTGGCCGCGGCGATGCCCGTGGAGCCGGTGATGAGGTAGAAGGGGGCGCTCATGCCGCGATCTCCTTGTCCAAGCATTCGAACCAGCGGTCGGCCTCCGCGCGCGTGGGTGCGTCGAGCACGAAACTCCGCGGTCCCCGCACGTGTTCCGTCGGCAGCATCCCGAGGCGCACCAGACGGTGTTTTTCGATCGCCAAATAGCCATCGAGTCCGGATCCGAGGGAGTTGATCCCGCGGATAGCGATCGAAATACGGTCCGCGCGTGCGGCATCGTCCCGGCGCAAAGCGTTCCAGAGCGCGACGATCGCCGGGACCATTTCGGAGCCCGGGATGGTGCCGGCGAGCCCGAGCGGGAAATGTTGGGCAAGTTCGGCGCCACCGGAACCTTCGTAAATGGCCACTTCGGCACCCAGGGACTCCCTCAGTGCCCGGACCACAGGCCCCACGGGGTTCGATTCGGGTTTGAACCCCACGCGATCGATGCCGTGTCGCAGCGCGATGCGAATCTGAAGGTCCACCGAAAGCGGCGCGCCCGCGTAGGAGGAAGCGTCCTGAACGATGATCGGCAGATCCACCGCGTCGGCGATGCGACCGTAATACCGCTCGATTTCGATTTCGGTCGCCGCGGTGCACAGCGGGGGAGTGGCCATCAAGACATTGGCCCCTGCCGAGGCGGCGTGTTGGGCGAGCCGCACCGCATTGGCGGTACTTTCGGAACCCACGCCGGCAACGAAGGGAAGTCGTCCCCGCAGGTGATTTCCCAGCGTTTCCACCACTTCCTCGCGCTCGCGCGTATCGAGTCGAAACAGTTCGCTGGCCAGTGCGAAGCAGATGCCGTGCGCACCTTGCGCGCACACGACGTCGCACTCGCGCAGCAACGCCGGGAAATCGATGGTCTCGTCGTCGTGGAAAGGCATTTGGAGCACGGGGAGCACTCCGGTCGGCAGGGTCATCCCGGCAGCGCCCCCGCCGGCATGCACCGGATGTCGCCGGGCCGTTTCGGCGAACCGTCGTCCGCACTCGCGACGGCGGCGAAGCAAAGGGCGAGGCTGCGCAAATTGGCATGGGCGCCATTATCAGGTTCGCGGCCTTCCTCGATCGCGACCAGCAATTCGCCCATGGTTCCGGCGAAACCATCGTTGAACCACTTGCCTTCGAGATGCGGTTCGCTGGTACCGTCCCCGTTTACAAGGGTTACCTGTTGGTCCCCGAGATCGGGGCCGGTGCTCCGCACGAGGCCTTCGGTTCCCGCGACCACCGTCTGGTCGAGCGACCCGAATCGGGTGGCGGCATCGAAGATCAGGCTGGCCTGACCGCCGTCGAAGGCCATCAAAACCGACGCGGACAAAGGCGGCGCAATGGTTTGGCCGGCGGCGGGTCCACGCTGGGCGTGGATGGCTTCGACCGGACGATCCCCGAGGATGGAGGAAACGAAATCGAACCAATGAATGCCGAAATCGGCGAGGATAAGGTCGCGGTAGGTCTCGAACGGCGTACCCGCAACCCAGGTGTGGTCCCAATGAATCGCCGCATGCACTCCGATGGGATCGCCGATCCGTCCGGTGCGCACGGCCGCACGGATCCATGCCAGATGCGGAGCCCAGCGTCCATTTTGATTCACCGCCAACCGCACTCCCCTGCGGCGGGCCAATCCGCAGAGCCAGTCGCCATGGTCCAGGTCGAGGACGAACGGCTTTTGCGAGAGAACATGCTTGCCCGCTTCGATCGCCGCTTGGATCAGGTCGGCGCGGACCGACACGTGGGTTGCGATGTCGACCACTTCGATGTCGGTTCGGCGCAGTATTTGGTCGAGCGAATCCACGACCTCCGCATCGGGGAAGTACGCATCCCTGCGCGCCGTGGCCCGCTCCGTGTCGATGTCGTGGAACGCCGCCACATCGAAGCCGGCCGACCGGTAGGCATCGCAGTGCGCCTGCGTGATTCCTCCGGTTCCGATCAACGCGATCCGCGGCCGATAGGCCTTGGGCATCGGGGGACGGTAATCCAGCGTCGGCGCGGGGACGGACCGGCTGGTGCCGGAACGCAACGCATAGGTGTCGATCGACTTTTCCTCGCCCACTGCGCGTGGTTCGCTTCGGGGCGGCGCGATCCCTTCCGACCCCGGAATCCCGCGGCATCCCTTACAATGGCGGCGGAGGATTTCCAACCATGTCCACTCCCGCCGTCCGGACCGGGCAAGGCCGCCGCCGCAAGCGGGTCGCCTTCCTCGGCACCGTTGTTTTCAACCATTCGCATTCCCAGCACTTCCTCGACCGACTGTCGCTCGGTTACACGTGGAAGGGGGGATGGCAGGACCCACGCGTCGATATCGCGTCGGTCTACCTCGATCAGTTTCCGGCCAATGATTTGGGCCGCGAACGTTTGCGCAAATACGGCCTGCGCGCCAGCGCCTCGATCGAGGAGGCTTTGACCCTCGGCACCGGAAAACTGGCGGTCGACGGTGTGGTGGTGATCGCCGAGCACGGTGAGTACCCTGAAAGTCCGATGGGGCAGCGTTTGTATCCGCGGTACGAATGGTTCAAGGAAATCGTCCGCGTTTTCGAGCAAAGCGGTCGATCCGTGCCGGTATTCAACGACAAGCACCTTTCGACCACATGGGATCGGTGCGCCGAAATGGTGGCGGATTCCAAGCGCCTCGGCTTCGCCTTCCTGGCCGGATCCTCGCTTCCGGTCACGCGCCGCTTTCCGGCGATCGACCTTCCTCACGGTGTTCCCCTCAAGGAAAGCGTGTGCGCCGGTTACGGCGGAGTCGACAGTTACGATTTCCATGCCCTCGAGACGGCGCAGTGCATGTCGGAGCGGCGCCGAGGCGGCGAGGCCGGCATCAAGTCGGTGCACGCCCTGCGCGGACCGAAACTTTGGGAATATCTGGGGCGGGGTGATCGCGCGGATACGCGCGCCTTGCTGGTTTCCGCGCTCACCCGCAGCCACAATCTGCCCGTCGAGGGCGGGTTCATGACCGATCGGGTGACGTTCGAGTGGGCCCGCAAGGTGTTTCCGACGGGCACCGGTTATTTCTACGAACATCGGGACGGGTTCCGAACCTCGATGTTCCTCCTCGGTATTCAGGATTTCAATTACGCGGGAATGCGCGCCGACAACGGTGAAATCGTCTCGTGCCAGATGTACTTGCCGATGCCGACGCACGGATCCACCACGGCGGACTTCTTCAATCCCTTGACACGCCATATCGAAGATCTTGTGATTTCGGGAAAGGCGAATTACCCGATCGAGCGCACGCTGCTCACTTCGGGCATGACATTGGCTGCGGTCGAGTCGTTGCATCGCGGCGAGGTGCTGGTGGAGACTCCGCAAATGGAAGTCCGCTACACGGTGGGCCGCGAATCCCACTATTGGCGCGACTAGGGAGCCGGCGGCGCGTTGCGTGGTAGGGGAGGCGAACTTATACTTCGGCATGCCCTTCCCACCTCGCGAATCGTCCGCGTCCGTCCCGCACGGCGAGGATGCGCGACGAGCGACTGAAGCGTTGCGTCGGCTGGTTCGCGAAATGGCCGGCCGGAAACTGCCGGGTGAACGGGAACTCTCCGAGCGGCTGGGTATCAGCCGGCAACGCCTTCGCACCCTGCTTGACCGATTGGAATCGGAGGGGGCGGTCGTTCGGCGTCAGGGAAGCGGAACCTACGCTCCGGACCCGACCGATGCGACGCTTGCGACCGTTGCGCTCCTGATCGATCAACGGCTCAAAATCGGTGACGATCCGTTCTTTTCGGTGTTCGTGGAACGTATTCAAATCGGGTTGCAGGGGGCCGGGGTCCGGTGTTTCGTGGAGCGCATCGACGGCGATTCCCGTCCCGGTTATTTGGGTGACGGAGCGATCACGGTGGGCCTCGCGGGCAGACGTCTCCTGCGACATCTGATGCCCCAGGATCCGCCTGTGGTCGGGCTCCTCGACGAGCCCCTCGACGGTCCCGCGCCGTGCCCGGATCGCATGTCGCTGCTCATGGTGGAGGACCGCTATGCCGGTCGGGATGTCGCGCACCGTGCGATCGCCGAGGGGGCGCAACGATTGGTGTTTCTGGGACGCTCCGATATCGGCGCAGCGCGTTCGCGGTGCGAAGGGCTTCGGGAGGCCGCCTTTGCAGCGGGGGTACCCGTGGACGCGGTGGATTGCGGCATGAACTACGCGTCGGGTCTGATCGCGGCGCCGGCGTTGGCCGGTAGGGTGTGCGCCGGTGCGGGCAAAGTAAGGATCGTCGCGGCCAACGATTGGTTGGCGGTGGGAATTCGGTCGGGTCTGGGGGCGCAATGCGACTCCGTCCCGATATACAGTTTCGATGGACTCGCCATCGCCTCCGATCCTGCGCTCAATATCCGTTCGATGGCCTATCCCATGGATACGATCGCGGAAGATGCCCTCGCCGAATTGAAGCGTTTGGCGCGCCATCGCAGCGGCCGTGTCATTCGCTATGCGCTGGAGTGGGCCGACGGACAGGCCAAAGCGGATTAGCTCGCTCCGTCACGCAACACGATCTCCATGGATGCTTCGTCCTTCGGCGTTGCGTCCCGTGTAGGTTCGCGCGAAATCGTGCAAACGCACCGTGTCGACCGCGCCGCGGTTCGATCCCGATCGGGGTGGCCAACGCAGTGTCACGGTCGCCCCATCGGCGGACCAACTGCCCGCGGGCGGCAAATCTGCTCCGGAAGCCGGGACACCGTGTTCGAATCGGCCATCGGGCAACACGGTGATCTGGTTCGCCGGGCCGCGATCGACGCGATGCTCCCAGACCCCCACGGCATCGCGCGCCGGGAAAACCGGGTCCTCCAAATCGGGAACCGAGGGCCAACCATCCTGCCACCGAACGCGTGCCGTACGCAGCGT
>JBJTRZ010000591.1:0-5511 GCA_046076415.1 Armatimonadota bacterium | reverse complement strand
CCGGAACGCGAACGATTGAAGCAGCTCGGACTGGAACTACTGGGCAATCGCGACGACATTCCGCTTCTGCTTGCGGCAAGCGACGTCGTGGTCGTTCCATCCCGATCGGAGGGTCTGGGACTCGCCGCCATCGAAGCGCTGGCTGCCGGTCGACCCGTGGTGGCAAGCGCGGTCGGGGGACTGCCGGAGGTGGTCGATCCCCAGGTCGGCGTGCTCGTGGAGTCCGAAAACCCGGAGGCGATCGCACGGGAAGTCCGGCGCCTGATCGAAGATCCTGAACTTCGTGAGCGATTGGGGGCGGCGGGACGGGCAAAGGCGCTGTCCCACTTCGACCTCGAAACGATGCGCGCGGCGACACTGCGCGCGTACCGCCGGGCGGTCAAGTGCGAATAGTCGAAGCACGCATTGCTTGGGCGAGCGTTGCCGCGGCCGCGATCTTGGTCTGCGCCGGGCTGACCGCGCGCCCTCCAACCACGTTCGTCGCCCCCTACCCCGTCGCCGTGGTCCGCATCGTCCTCGTGTCGGAATCGCCCCCGGATCTGCGCGGCGCATCGGATTGGGCCATGGTGCCCGCGCGCGGGTTCGACAACGCCACCCGCACGGGTGAACGGGAACCCGAAGCGAACGCCGAGACGATCGGACCTTTCCTACGCCGCCATGGAGTCGCGCTGGAGGCATCCTCGGCCGCGGGGTGGGAGTGGCTTGGCGCTTCGCCCGGCTCGAACGTTCCGGAAGTGCCCGGCAAGCATCCGGTACCCGGAGCACGCGTCGAGGTCGTCGAGCGGGTGGGTTGGGAGGGAACCACCGAGCCCGGGAGCCTTGAAATCCGCTTGCCTCGGCGTGTCGAAACCGGTAGTCGCTTCGCGCACTTGCGCTTGGTGGAATCCGGGCCAAGCGTCGTGGGGACGATCCGTTCCGTGGGATCGCCATCGACGCGGACTCCGGGTTTGGTGGCCGGAGCCGATATCCCCGCCACCATCGCGCAGGCATGCGGCATCGTCGAGCCCTTCGGCACGGGCCGCTCCGCAGGATGGTCGATGGGTACCTCGTCGGGAGCGGATGGGGTCGCTGGCCGCACGCGGTGGCAGGACCCCCTGATGCGATGGCGTTGGGGGGTGCCCTTGATACTGTCGGGAGCCCTGCTCGTCGCTTGGTTTCGTCCCCGCTCGCCGCTATCCGCCATCGCCACTTGGTTTCCACTCGCACTGGGTTGCCTTGAAGTGGTCTCGTGGACCGCCCGCGACTTTTCCACGGGGAACTTCATGGTCGAAGCTTCGGCCGCGCGTGCCCCCATCGTCTTCGGGGTGGCAGTACTGCTTTCGGTCGGTCTCGGACGAGCGCGGTTCGGTGATCCGTTGCTGGCCGCGGCGCTGGGGTGCGTTGCGCTGACCGCCGATGCTGCCTTGGGGTTTCCCTCGCAAAGGGTGGGGGCCATGGGCTTTTCCGTGGCCGAATCCGCCCGTTTCCATGGAATTGGCAACGAAACCGCGGGACTGTGGATCGGGTGGAGCGCCCTGCTGATGGTGCGCGCGGGCCTTCCCGGCGCCGCGATGGCCGCGGTGTCGGCGGTCGCGATCGGGGCTCCCGGTCTCGGCGCGAACGCGGGGTGCGCGGTCGCGGCGGCTGGTTTGGCGATCGCCGGCTGTGTGGCGGCCGTTCCGCGACGTCGCCGCCTTGCCACCGCGGCGCTGGGGGTTGTCATCGGGATCGGTGCCGTCGGTTGGGTGGCGGTGCGCGATTCCCAACTGCCCGAAGCGCGTCGGAGCCACGTGGGACGGGCCGCGGCCCAAATGCTTGCAGGGAAGTCGCCTCAGGTTTTGCGCGTCGCACGCCGCAAAGTGGCCATGAACTTGCGCCTCATGGTCCGCAGCCCGTGGGCGGTACTACTGTGGACGGGCGGATGCGTTGGTTGGGCGGGAATGCGCGCAGGGCGACGCATCGGGAGCGCATGGGTCGGGCCGGCCCTGGCACTTTGCCTCAATGATTCGGGCGTGGTGGCGGCGGCGTTGGCGACGTTGCCCTTGGTGGCACCGGAAAAGAAGGAAGCCGTCCCCGCGGATGCGGAGACGGCTTCGGTCGATCGTGCCGAGTGAACGTCAGAAGCGGATGCCGTAGGAGAGTTGGAGCCCCTTGACGCGCTTCGATTCGTAGTCGGACGTGTGGTGATAGCGGGCTTCGATGAACGACGTCTCGGACAGGTTGAGGCCGAAGGTCACCGCGGCACCGGGCATGACCTTGGTGTTGCCGGTCAATTCCTCGCCCCGAAGTCGAATCGAATACAGACCGACTCCGAAGCCGTAGTAGAGGTCGTACGACGTCGTCCGCTTCTTGTCATGGAAGATCTGGTTGAGCGTCAACGGCAGGATGCGCAGGTCGCCCTTTTCAATGAAACCAAGGGAGATCACGCTGGTTTCGTTCTTCTCGGGAATGCTCTGGACCGTGTAATCGGCCTCGAACGACAAGATGCCGTTCGCGCTCGCGGCCCGGGCGAAGCCCTTGCTCGGCATGTAGGAACCGACCTTCAGCGCCACCGCATTGGTCTGCGTATCCTTCGAGCCGATCTGGGCGGACGCCGCGGACGGGAACATCGTCGTAGCCATTCCGCCGATCAAGACGGACATCAGTATCTTGTTCAACACATGCCTCCAAAAAGGGAACCGCGATAGGTGGAAATCGGCCCGGGCCGCGCCCGTGGCCGCAGCCTCAGAACCTTCGACCGACGACGAACGCCACCCCGCTGGGGGCGAAGCCGCCGACGTTGCCCGAAACCGCATGATATTGCGTCTCGGCGAACAAACCACCGGGAAGCCGCAGGCCGATCGCCGCATAGCCTCCCCAAAGCGTCTTCGAACCCGCGCCGTCGGCACGCGTCAGGTAAGCACCGAGCCCGGTGCTGGAATAAAGACCGTCGATGCCGGGAATCGGCGACGTCGCCTGACCGGACCGCGTGAGCAGGATCGGCGCCGTGGTGAACGATCGTCCCGCCCGGGAGCCCGAGAAGTAGCCGACGGTGATCATGCTGCCGGCATCAGACTTGGACGGTCCCAGATCGGCGAGCACTCCCTTGAGCGAGTCGCCGAACGTGTCGGCGGTGGCACCCCGGGGGTGCAGCACCCCGAGGCGGATTTGACGCGGCCCCGGAGCACCGAACGACTGCGCCAAGGCGCAATCGGAGGACTTCACCGAAACGGCGACCATGGCCACGAGGGCGAAGACGGTGCGCATCGCGGCATTATAGACGGGGGCGATTGACACTGTCAAACCGAGGGTGGTTGCCCCGCGAGGGGGGGCATGCTACAATTCGGCGCCATGGTCAGGGAGCGACGACGGTATACGACGGTTGCCCAGCAGCGGGATTGGATCGTTTCCGCATCCTGGGATGATTCGGCCCTTGCGCGCACCCACTGGTTCGAGGCGAATGTGGCGGCGGTCGCGGAGGACGATGGTTCCTCGTTCGCGCTCCCGCCCGAAATCGCGACCTATCGCGTGGGCGAAATCGAACACCCATTCCGTGAAATCGTGCGCATCGATTGGGCCGGCGACAGGGAAGCCGCGATACGGCACACGCTGGATTCGTTGTTTCGCCGCGTGTACGCCTACATCGAACGTGGCCACTGACGCGCCGGGTGTTGGGGCCTTCCTATTTATATAGGGCCTTCCGCGAAGGATCCGGTGGCGCAGTACTTGTCCTCCAGCCTCAAAACCAACGACTGGCCGGAATTCGCCCAAAGAAGCGACCGCTTCCTGCGCACTCTGCCGCTCGCTTCATGTGACGGCTGCGATGGCTGCGGACAGCGGTGCGGCGCGGGATTCCGAGTTACCCGGGAGGAGGCGCTTGCCGCCTTTGCCGCATTCGCCTCGTTGTCCGCCGATGAGCAACGCTTCGTCGATGAGCAGCCCCGCGAGCAGCCTTGGCCAGGCGTCGACCCGGAAACCTTGACATTTGTCCGTTGCCGTTATCGCGATGCCGAACGCGGCAGGTGCGCCATCTACCCGGCCCGTCCAACCGTGTGCAGGTTCTTTGGCCATGTGGACTGGTTGCCCTGTCCGATCGGCGAGGTGGATCCGGTCTCGGAACCCGCCAGATCCCTGTGGCGCGAATATGTCGAATTGGAGCGGCGAACCTGGGAGGAATGGGAGGCCGAAGGGGTCGATCCGTCCGGCGGCACGGCGGTTCCCTCCGTCGCCGATGGGCAGCCTCCGCTTGCTTGACACGGCGAACGGGCCAGCGTTATAATCGCCCGTGTGTCTGGGGACAGCACGTCGCCTTGGCGTCGGTAACGAATCCAAGGCACTGGAGGAACCGCCGTTCCACAGAGGTTCGGCTCTCGTCGTGTGTGAACTCACCCGAACCGCTCGGTGGCCCGTGCGCCGAACGGAAGATGTCGCGAGGCAAGGCGATGGTCGCGCCTTGTCCGCTTGCCCGGATGGACTCATCCTCGGCCACGCTTCTGCGATGCGGCAGTACGTGAAAGTACCGTTCGCGGTTGCGTAGGTCTAGGGTCGGGCTGATCGAGGAGGTTGACCCCACTTTGAAGTTCGTACCAACGTCGCGGCGAATGGCCGCGCTCGCCGTGTTCCTGGCAGCGGTTGCCGGGACCTCGTTGCCCGTGCTCGGGCAGGCCTCCAAGCGTGCTCCGCGTGGTATCGGCGAGTATGCGGTTCCTATGGCGAAGTTCCCGGGTATCGGGGATTCCCGATTCATTCCCTCCAGTGTCACCAAGCGAAGCCTGGGCGGCGACGAGCCGGGCAAGACGCGGCGGCAAATCGGTGGCACGAACGGCGCGAACGTGCAGGAGCAGGTTGTCAACGCCTTCCCGACGCCGACGTCGAATCAGGTTACGCCCTACACGACCGATGATGAACAGTTCATCTATTTCGTAGGCAACAACGGCGGTACGACCACCTATCAAATTCAGCGCTTTGGCGCCGGGGCGGTGTCCAACCCCGCGCAGCCGGGCACCTCCGTGCCGGTGGTCGTGTCGAACGAGCCCGGGGCCGACCATCTTTTCCCCGTGCTCAACCCCTCCGGCAACCGGATTGTCTTCGCCAAGTCCACCGACGGCAAGGCGCTCGGCGATGCGTCGAAGGTGTGGCATCTCTACGCTTCCAACGTTCCCGCCAGCGGCACCCTCAGCACCACGGCGCCCGGGGCGACCAACCTCATTCCGCTCACCCTCGGGCGTGGCCTTCGCGGTCGCACCTTCCAGAGCGTTGGGCGCGCGGGCTGGATTGGTACCAACGACATCGTCTTCAGCGCAAAGCTCGAAGGTGCCGGAGAGACGTACCACCTTTACACGATCAACACGACCACGTTGACCGTGTTCCAGATCACCGACGGTGCGGCCAACGAGCGCAACCCGGTTGTGTCTCCCGATGGTCGTTACGTCGCGTTCGACTCCGACGCCGCTCCCAGTGTCGCGGGCGACGCTTACGCTGGATGGACCTCTCCGCGATCCGAGACCCTCGCGGGCGATCCCGCCACCGCCACAGCGGTGAATGGTTCCGGGC
>JBJTRZ010000590.1:0-1833 GCA_046076415.1 Armatimonadota bacterium | reverse complement strand
GGTGACGCTGGGCTTTGGTGAGGACTCGGGTCACCCGCGGCGGGCGCGGTATCCAGGTATCGAGGACGACGGCGACGCGAATGAAATACTCCTCGCGCCATTCCTTGACCACCAACTTGGCTTCGGGGCTACCCATGTGGCGCGCGGTGGATCTCCAGTCGACATCCCGGGGGCGATCGCCGTTGCGCCATTCGCGATTGCCGGCGTATTCGAACGCGTCGCCGATCTTCGACGCCAGTGCGATGCCGCCGGGTTGGTAGCGCCGTCCGAGCGGAAGTTCGAACCGCGAGATCGGTTTCCATGCGGGATGGACCACGAGCGGCGCAGGGACGCGGTGCACACGGTAGGCGCACACCAAGCCGAAGGGGAAATCCGTCTCGGTGCGCCAACCGCGCAGGGTATGGCTGCCCCTGAGGCGCGCTTGAAGGTGGAATCGGACCCGCCGGGATTCCCCTGGAGCCAGGCTCCCGACCGGTTGGCCGTCCTCGGACTCCATGTCGACGGTGAGCGGGAGGCCCCAGCCATGGACCGACAGATCGAATACTGGAAAACGACCCGTGTTGGTCACCACCATGTCGACGGGCACTTCACGGCCGGCCGTCGCGCGTTCGGGGAGACGCACCTCGACCCGGGTGCGTGGCGCCAGCAGGAATGCCGGAAAGGCGACGAGCCACGCCGCCGCGGTGTAGACCAACACGATCCACGTTTGGATCTCAAGGGACCAGTACAAACCAAAAAGGAAACCCGCGGTCGCGGCGATTCCCATGAACCAGCGCCCCCCCCGGGTGAAGCGGTGGTGGTAGATGGACCACACCTTCCGCGACAACGGTCCGCGGTAGTAGGGGTGGACCGTGATGTCCTTGGACCCGGGGTAACCGACCATGATCTCCCGGAGCGTCATTAGTCGGCAGTATACGCCAAGGGGGAAATGGGGGGTCAGGTGCCCGCAAGCACCCCCGACCCCCCGATGTTGGACCCGTGGAACGGCATCCGTGCGCGTTCGATCGTTTCGGGGCTCGTTTCCGAAAGCAAGGTGCGGGGAACCGAAAGCACCCCGCTGGTGATCGAGAGGAAGCGTTCGCGTGCGTCGGCACCGTCGCGGCAAACCACGCTGGCGCGTTCGCTGGCCAGCCGAATTCGCCTCAACATGAGCCACCCGGTCTTCTGGGTCACTCCCAACGCTTCCCGAAGTCCATACGACGATATTCCGCCGGGATGATTGGCGACCAGCCACAGTGCGCTGAGCCATTGTCCGAGGGCAATGGGCGAATCTTCGAACAGCGTGTTAACGCGCACCGAGAATTGGCGCCGGCAGGTTGGACGTCGGCATTTCCAAATCTGGCGGGTTTCCAGATAACCGGGATCGGCTTCCCCGCAGTGGGGGCAATGGACCCCGCCGGGCCACCGCATGCCTACGAGCAGGCGGAAGCTGTACCCTTCGTCGAGGAAAGCGGCGAGCGCGGCGTCGCGGTCGATCGGGGGCGGGTCCGCGGCGGGGACGACGGTACGGTCGGTTCGTCGGGGACGGCCGCGCGGACGGCCAATGGTGCGTTGCATGGCCCCGGCATCCGCAACTTCCGGGCCGTACCGTCCCGAAGCCAAGCTACGAAGCGATCGAGCTGGCGGACTATAATGGAGGCGCCCTGTTTCGTCGGGGCAGGAGAACCCGCGTGCCCACGAACTTGCCCCCGGTCGACCAGGAACTCGAGACCTTGATCCGTGCTCGATACCCCATCGTGTATGTGGTGTCTTGGGAGGAACGGCGAGTCGAGGAAACCTTGCGCGAGATCTGCCAGCGCAGGGGGAAGAAACTGATCCAGTGGACCATCACCG
>JBJTRZ010000589.1:0-7003 GCA_046076415.1 Armatimonadota bacterium | reverse complement strand
CGAAGGCGATCGAATCCAACTGCACTTTCGCGAAGTTTCTCCCCTGCTGCCGGAATACCGGACCCCGGTACGCTTCGGCGAGATGAAGGCGGAGGATCTGCTCCGCGCGTTGGAACGGTTGCTCGCGGACGTTGGGGCGGGCGAGCGGGCCATCACGTCGGTCCGGAGACGCAAGGTCACTTTGCGCATCACGATGCGATTGGTCGCCCAAAGCGCGGAACAAGCCGGCTGGCAAGGGCTTGCACTGGAGGATTTGTTCCCTCCTCCGCCGTTCGAGCGCATCGAGCTGGTCCTCCTTTTCCTCGCCTTGCTCGAACTCTTGCGCATGGGAGCGATTCGGGTGCTCCAGGACGCGTTTTGCGGCGAAATCCGAATCCTGCACGTTCCTGAATCGGAACGCGATTCCGCACCGGCGATCGTCGAGGAAGACGAATGACGGGTTTGGTGGGCATGGTGGAAGCCCTCCTGTTCGCCTCGGGCGAACCGTTGTCGGTGCGTGAATTGGAAAAGGCGACGGAATGGGACGGCGACGCCGTTCGCGAGGCTCTGGAGGAACTGGGACGCTCCCTCCGCGATGGGGAACGAGGCTTGGTGCTTGTGGAGATCGCGGGAGGTTGGCAACTCGCGACGCGCCCCGAATACGCGGCGGCGGTCGGACGACTGCTGGCACCGCGGGCCAACCGATTGAGCAAACCGGCCCTCGAAACCGTGACGATCGTCGCGTACCGTCAACCGGTCACCCAACTCGAGATCGAAGCGATTCGGGGAGTGGCGTGCGACGCGGTGCTGCGGACGCTCATGGAGCGCGAATTGATCCACGAGGCGGGCCGAAAACCCACGCCGGGCCGCCCCATCCTGTACGGCACCACGCCGGCGTTCCTTCACTACTTCGGACTCGCCGACATAGAGGCGCTGCCACCGTTGCCCGACGACTCCGATGCCGAGGACCGATCCTCGGAGGCGACCCAAGCGCTTTCGGCCGCGGGAGTGGACGCGTGAGGTCGATTCTGGCCTTGGCTGCCTGCCTGCTTCCCATGCTCGTCGCCTCCGCCGCCCCACCGAAGGGATCGCCTGCCTACGATGCGCGGGTCCGTTCCGGCCGAGCTCCCGCTTATTTCGATCGTGCCAACTTGGGTCGCGATCCCGTGCTCTCCGCCACCGCGGCGCTGCTCATGGATGCCGGAACCGGAAAGGTGTTGTGGGCCCGCAACGCCGACGCGCGCCGTTTTCCCGCGTCCACGACCAAAATCCTCACCGGGCTGCTCTTCGCCGAATCCTCGACGCCGGCGGAGCAGGTCAAATGCACCAATTCACGGATCGCGAATATCGGAGAAAGTACGCTCAACGTCAAGGTCGGGGAAACGTTTTCCGCGGACGACCTGCTCAAAGGACTGTTGTTGCGATCCGCGAACGACGGGGCCGTGGTGATCGCCGAACACGTTTCTGGATCGACCGCGGAATTCGCACGGCGGATGAACGATCGGGCGCAGCGCATCGGAGCGGTCCACAGCCATTTCACCAATCCGCACGGGTTGCATGATCCTGGGCACTGGACCACGGCGAGGGATTTGGCCCTGATCGCCCGGGAAGCGTTGCGCAACCCGCGCTTCGGTGCCATCGTGAAACATCCGGTGGCCACCATCGAACGTTCCCTTTCGAAGGATCGGCGATTGGTGGCGAAGGCGAAGCGCCTTTTCTACGACAAAGTGCCGGGTGCCGATGGCGTGAAGACGGGCTACACCCGGCCCGCCGGCCATTGCTTCGTGGGATCGGCAACGCGCGATGGTCGCCGATTGATCGCCGTGGTCCTGGGTGCGAAGCGGTCCGCGTGCTCCGAAACCATTCCGCTGATCGAGTGGGGATTCCGGCGATTTCCCGCGCACCGGATCGCTGGGCAGGGGGATCCGGTCGGTTCCATCGCCGTGGATGGCGGTGATCGCGAACGCGTGCAGGTGCGCCTGGGAGCGTCCATCGCCTATTCCTGGGACCGTTTCGACGCCATGCCCGAGGCAAAACCGGTATTGATCCCATTCAAACGCTCGGCGCCGGTGCGCGCGGGGGATGTCGTGGGGCGATATGCCGTGCGGATCGGCGCCGAAAATACCGTGGAAGTCCCGTTGATCGCGACGGACTCCGTCGGCGTCCGGCAAGGCGCGCATCGGGCAGCGATGCTTCCCGCGTGGATGCTCGGCGGGGGCATCGGACTGGGCCTTCTGGTACGATGGCGCCATGGGAGACGCCGTCGACGGGGAGCGTTTGCACAAGGTTCTCGCAGCCGCGGGAGTCGCTTCGCGGCGCGCCGCGGAAGCCATGATCGCCGCGGGACGCGTCGCGGTTGACGGAACGGTTGTCGTCGAACCAGGATCCCGCGTTCGTATAGACCTTCAGGAAATCACCGTGGATGGTCACAGGGTGGACCCGAAGCCTCCGCTTCGGTATGTCGCCCTCAACAAGCCCGTGGATGTTGTCTGCACCGTGGCGGATCGGCATGCCGAAGTAAAGGTCGTCGATCTGGTGGATATCCCCGGTGTGCGCCTGGTCCCCGCGGGGCGTCTCGATGCCGATTCGGAAGGATTGGTGCTCCTGAGCAACGACGGGGCGTTCGTTCATCGGGTCACCCACCCCAGTTCGAGCGTCGGCAAGACGTACAATGTCACGGTCCGCGGCTTGCCGGAGGCCGCCACCCTGCGTCGGCTCGCCAACGGATTGGTCATCCACGACGGCGAGCGCCCCACGGCGCCCGCCAAGGTCAAGATCGTGTCACGCCGCCCAACCGTGCTCGAGATGGTGCTCCACGAAGGCCGAAATCGCCAGATACGGCGCATGATGGATACGGTCGGACATCCGGTGCAACGTCTCGTCCGCGTCCGCGTCGGCACCGTCGAACTCGCCGGACTGCGGCCGGGCGAGTGGCGCGATCTCACGCGCGACGAAGTGCACTCGTTCCTGTTCGACCCGACTCCGCCTCCCAGAGCGGGCCGCGGGCGGCAGGAAAATCGGTCGTCCTCGTCGAATCGCCCGCGAGTCCCGGGCGGCTCCGATCCCGGGCGCGGCAAGGAAACGTCCCATGAAGTTGATCATCGCGGTGGTGCACGATCGGGATCGGGGAAAGATCACCGAAAGCCTTTTGCGCAACGGGTTCAAATTCACGAAGATCGGGTCGACCGGGGGATTCCTCCGGGAGGGCAACATAACGCTGCTGATCGGGTGTCCGGACGCCGACGTCAACCGCTGCCTCGCCCTGATCAACGAGGGTAGCAAGTCGCGGAAACAATACGTGAACGTGCTTCCCCCCGACGCGGGCCCGGTGGGCACTTTCATCCCCTCCCCGGTCGAGGTGGAGGTCGGGGGGGCGATCGCGTTCGTCATGGACGTCGAACGCTTCGAACAATTCTGAATCCGGGCATGCGTCCACGGCGCGATTTCGCCTTGCTGGAACGGATCTCCGCGGCGCGGATCGAAGGCGACATTAGGCACCTGACCTCGGCGTGGCCGACCCGCCACACCGAATCGCGTCATCACGACGCCGTCGCCCGTTGGATCGCCGAAGGATTTGCTCGATCCGGGCTGCGCACGGAATTGCCGGTCTGGTCCCACATGGTCGCGCGCCCCGTGCCCGGTCGCCTGGCTCGTCGAAACGTGGTTGCGGAGCTCGCCGCCAAACGACATGGGGCGCCGATCACGGTGGTCTGCGCGCACTTCGACTCGCGCCAACAGGACCTGCGCCAAGCGGAAGCCCCCGCACCCGGAGCGGACGACAACGCGACCGGAGTTGCGATCCTCCTCGAATGCGCGCGCGTTCTCGCAACCCACGAGGAACCCGCACGGGACACGGTGCGTTTCGTTTGCTTTTCAGGCGAGGAACAGGGCCTGCTTGGATCGACCGCCTACGCATCGGAACCGGCAAACCGGCGCGGGGTCCGTTTTGTGTTCAACATCGACCAAATCGGATGGCCTCCTCCCGACCGTGCCTTGTACGTGGACCGCGACGAGGGGGGAAATCGGGCGAACAATGCCCGATCCGCCGAGTTGGTTGCGGCCGTGCAACGGTTGGCGGCGGAGGTCGTCAAGGTTCCCACCCGGGTCGATCCCGCCGCCGATTCGGACTACATCGCATTCGAACGACACGGAATTCCGATCCTCGGACTCTACGAAGCGGGTAAACGGTACCCGCATTATCACCGGGATACGGACACCTTCGAGCGGGTGGACTTGGCCTACGTGGTGGATGCGGCCAGACTGACCCTGGCGAGCGTGCTTGAGCTCGCGCGGGAGGCGGCATGAGCGTGGCGCTGCGCGAGACCATTGGAAACCGCGCGGTCATCGAAGCGTTGCTGCGTGCTTTGGCTGCGGACACGTTGCCGCAGTCGTTGCTCTTCGTGGGTCCGGAGGGTGTTGGCAAGGCGACGGTTGCCCGATCGCTCGCGGCGGCGGCCGGGTGCACGGCGCGGACCGGAGGCGACGCCTGCGGCACCTGCGCGCATTGTCGTCGTATCGCAGCCGATCAACATCCGGATTTCGTACGCATCGCGCCGGATGGCGACACGACGAAAATCTGGCAACTTTGGTCGCGTTCCGGGCATCCCGATGGCGCGCTAGAGACCCTGCCGTTCGCCCCGGTTGCCGCCAAACAGCGGTTTTATGTGATCGAACGGGCCGAGACCATGAACGAGGAATCGGCGAATTCGTTGCTGAAGGCGCTCGAGGAGCCGCCTTCGTACGTTCGCTTCATCCTGTGTGCTCCGTCCCAGGACGCCGTGCTGCCGACGGTCCGCTCGCGTTGCCGACTCGTTCGCTTCCAGCGCGCCACCGCAGGGGAAATCCGCAGGGCGTTGGAAACCCGGCACGCCGTGGAATCGGGGACGGCCGAGCGATGGTCCGCGCTGGCGGAAGGCGCGCCCGGCCGCGCGCTGCGCTGGGTGGCGGCTCCCGAGGGACTCGAGGCGCGGGAACGCATTGTCGCGCTGGCGGTTGCCTTGTCGGTCGGGCCGCCGATCGTGGCGTTGCGGCTGGCGGAAACGCTCCGATCGAGCGGAGGTCGTAAACGCGCGGGGGCGGAGGGCGACGCGGAGGAAGGCTCCACACGAGGGGAACTCGCCCGTTCGATCGAGTGGCTGGGAATGTGGTACGCGGACTTGCTTCGCCTTGCGATGGGTGGCCCCGGGGTCGCCCTGGTGCACGAATCGTGGCGCTCCGAGGCGGAGGCGGCCGCGCGACGGTACACCCCCGAGGCCCTTCGGGATTGTGTCGCGGATTGCCTGTCGTTCCGGCACCACGTGGCGCGCAACGCGAACGTCGCATTGGCGTCCGAAGTGCTGCTGATGAGGCTTGCCGGACGGGCGGAGTCCTGATGTCCTCCATCCCCTACCTGTGGGTTCCCGACCTGCCTTCGGGCACCGAGCCTTTTGAACTTCCCGAGGAGGTTGGCAGGCACGTTGCCGGCGTGTTGCGCATGCGCGCCGGAGAGCCGCTGCATCTCTTCAACGGTCTGGGGGCGGCGCTCGCCTGCGTCCTCCTCACCGTGCATCGGGATCGTGCCACCGTTCGGTCGGTTGGCCCCGCCCTGGGAGCTCCCGAGCCCCCGGTTCGAATTTGGGTGTCGCAGGCCCTGCCGAAGCAAGCGGCCAAGCTGGAATCGGTGCTCCAACACGGTACCGAGTTGGGGGCCGCCGGCTTTCGCGTCTTCTCGGCACGTAGGAGCGTGGCGGTTTGGGAACCCGCCAAACGCTCCGAGCGGATTGCACGATGCCGCCGGATTGTCGTGGGCGCCGCGGAACAATCCCACCGCACGTGGATGCCGGAGGTGGAATGGTCGGATCGAGGGCCCTTCCAAGGAACCGGACTGGCCGTGATCCTCCATGAGTCGGCGCAACTGCCGCTCGAGTCCCTGCTGGGCGCGGATCCTCGCGGCGAAATAACCCTTGCCGTGGGACCGGAGGGGGGATTCACCAACGACGAAGTGGAGCAATGGACGGCGGCGGGTGCGCACGCGGTGCATCTGGGTCCCCGTATCCTGCGCACGGAAACAGCGGCTTTGGCGGCCCTGTCCCGGATCCTGGCTCGCTGTGGTCAGTGATGTCTAAGGGTGCTGGGCCAGCGCGCGTTCCAAATGCGACAGCCCCGCCTGCAGGGCCGATCGCGACATCAAAATCCGCTCATGTCCCACTCCGGTCACGGCAAGGCACTCGGAGTCGCTCCAAAGCTTGGCGGCGCCCACGACCTCCTCGTACGGCATGACCGGATCCGCGGGATCGTGCAAAAACAGCGTGCGCGGGGGATCGGGAACCCGCGACATTGCGGTGGTCAGCGCGATATCGTCCCCAAAACGTTCCTGAAGCCGGCTCCGGAGCGCCCCCCAGGCCTCGGCCGGAAGGTCGTGCTCCTCGGCGGTCTTCCGCAGGGTCCCATCGACGTGAACGCACGCGGCAAGATTCACCAGCGCCCGCAATGGTTCGCCATCGGCGACGGCCAACGTCGCCGCGATCGCGCCGAGCGAATGGGCAACCGCTCCATCGAAGGGACCGACGGCTTTCGATGCCGCACGGAGGGTTCCCGCAATCGCCGGAGCCGATGCGCGGGCACCGGGGGAGGCTCCGTGGGCCGGCGCATCGATGGCGACCACGCGCATTCCCGATCGCAGCAGCAAACCCGTCCATAGGCTCCAAATGCCGGCGCTGCCTCCCCAACCATGCACCAAGACGACGGTTGGCCCGTCGCCCTCCCAAACGGTGGCGAAGGCTTCCGCTCCCGCCCCCCAAGCCGGGTGGTCGTCGCGCGGTGGAAGCGACGGCAACGGCGTCCGGGGCAGTCGCAGCGCAACGGTGACGGGTTCGGGGAGGCGCCCCCCCGCGCGAACATCGTGCGCGACGGCGGGAGGCGGGGTCAACCAAGCGTCGAGCACTGCGTCCAAGCGGGCGAACGCGAAATCCGGATCCATGGGAAAAGGGTATCGTGCCCACCGCCGGGAAATGGGTGTCATGGCGCGCAATGTCCTCGGCACCGA
>JBJTRZ010000588.1:0-2257 GCA_046076415.1 Armatimonadota bacterium | reverse complement strand
ACCACGAGCAGTTCGATGAGCGTGAACCCGCGCCGCATGGCGCATCGTACCGCAGCCGGGACGGGGTGCGGAACCGCCTCAGACGCGGTGGAGCGAGAGGTCGACGACAATCGGTTCGGCGAGTCGTTCGATATCGGACGCCCGGCGCCGACCTTCCTCGTTCGCCCTGGAAATCGGGACACCGGCGGGCATTCCGGGGCGCAGATGCCCCACCGCCGCGAGCCATGCGTCGCGGAGCAGGTGTTGCCGCTCCGCCGTCGCCGCGAGCACCGCCGCCGCGCGGGTCCGCAGCGGGAGTCCCGGGATTCCCGCGAGATCCACTCCGCGCCGGAGCGCGGCGCCATCGAACGCACCCAGGGTGCGCCCTCCGGAGCGCAGCACGTATCGACCGTCCGCCGCATCGCTCGCGCGCACCGGGGCCGTCGCCCAGCGCTCCGCAATGCGCTCGAGGCGAACCCAAGCCGGATCCCACGCCGGATCGATCGGGCATGGCAAGGGAATCGCGACCCGCGAAGCCGTTCCGTCGGCGGAGAGTTCGGGAGCGGCAGGGACTGGCGGGAGGTTCAGGGCGCGAAACGCTCCTTCGGCCACGAACCAATGCCCGAACGGGAGCATGTGGACTCCGTCCGGAGCCAGATGGGCACCCGGGTCGGTCCTGCGGCGGTTTGCGAGGTGCCGTTGAATCGCGGTTCGCACATCCACGGCGCGCGCCCCACGTCGGGTTCGGAGCCACCGGCCGTACCGATCCAGCACGGTGTCGTAGTCGAACGAGGCGCCCGGCGCCCCCCGCCGCTGGTCGAACACCGGCGGAGTGAGCAAGTGGAACCGTGCGCCGGCGGCGTGGACGGCGCGCTCGAGGTGCTCGATGCCGCTTCGGTACGCCGCGAACCGCGCGGCATCAAAGGGCAGGTAGATCCCGTCGTTCATGCCGTAGCAGGCGATCACGGTGTCGGGCCGGGTGCGTTCGAGCACGCGGCCCAACCGTTCGCGCAACACGGGGCGCGGGAACGCGCCCCCTGCGTGTCCGTCCTCGGAGAGCCCGGAGACCGTCTCGCTCGGGAGGCCCAGATTCAGGACCTCGAAGGGCGTGGACGGGTCCCGCACCGCGAACAGGGCGGACAGCAGGTCGACCCAGTGGCCGGCCCAGGTGATGCTGTCGCCGAGGCAAACGATGCGGTGCGGGCGTTGGTCCATGAGATTCAGGCCGCGGAACCGAGATCGTCGGGCAGCGTGAATGTGGTCCGCAGCGTCTGGGTCTGGCCGGTTTCGGCCGCCCGGTAGCCCGCCTCGATGATTTCGATCACGTGGGCCGCGTGCTCGGCGGTCACGATGCTCGGCTTGCCTTCCCGGATCCAGCGGACCAACTGCATGGAATCCTCGTAGACATGGTGCTCGCCGATTTTGCCGTGGGCCGCGTAGTGTCCGGCCACGTGCGGAGTGACCTGCAGCGGGGAAAGCCCCTCTTCGAGCCCCGGGTAGGCGATGGGTTCGCCGTTGAGCTTGGTGCCCACGATGGAACCCTTTTCCCCGAAATAGCTGGGTTGCCCGAATTCGGAGACCATGCCGGCGAACGTGCCATGGATGAGCGCGAAGACATTGTCGCCGAAGTCGGCGATGATCAACGTGTTGTCGTCGGCGTCGCAATCGTAGAGCTCGCCCTTGAACGCACGTTGCTTGATCCCGACCCCGGACATGGCGGCCACGCGCTTGGCCGGTCCGAGCACGCCGGTCAGGCTGTGGAGCGCATAGACCGTCATGTCGTAGAGCGGCCCGCCACCGGGCTTGCGCCAGTACCAACTCGGGTTGATGTTGGTGAGGGGCGAATCCCCGGTTCGGACGCCTTCGTTCTCGTGGTACGAACCGAACGCGGCACCGGCCACCGCCCAGGAGAGTTTGCCCAGCGCACCGCCGCGCACCAGTTCACGGATTTTTTGATTCGTGGGGCGCAGCATTTGACCGGGCGAGGCCACGAGGTGGACGCCCTTGGCGCGGGCCCGTTCGATCAGGTCGAGGGCCTCGCCGCTGGTGACCGTCATCGTCTTGTTGAAATGGATGTGCTTGCCGGCCGCGATCGCCTTGACGCCTTGGTCGTAGTGCAGTCCGATCGGGGAGCAGATCACGACCATGTCGACATTCGGGTCGGCGAAAAGTCCGTCTTCCGTTTCGTACGCCTTGGCGACGCCGTATTTTTCGGCCGCCGCGGCGGCGCGCCCGGGCGCCGGGTCGCCGCAGGCCGCCAGATGGACCTGATCGGCCA
>JBJTRZ010000587.1:0-1916 GCA_046076415.1 Armatimonadota bacterium | reverse complement strand
CGGCTTCCCGCGGAGGTCGTCCGTGATCAAGCGTTGCACGCCGCCGGCCTCCTCTCGGACACCCTCGGCGGACCACCCGCGATGCCGCCCCAACCCGCCGGCCTCTGGCGCACCCCGTATTCCGATCTGGTCTGGGAAACCACGCCGGCCAACCGCCACCGACGCGGTTTGTACACGTTTTGGCGGCGCACCAATCCCTATCCCGCCATGACCACGTTCGATGCCGGCTCCGGAGAGGTCTGCACCATACGGCGCATCCGGACCAACACCCCACTGCAGGCGTTGGTCACCCTCAACGACCCCGCGTTCCTGGAAGCCGCGGCCGTGCTCGGCGAGCGCATGGACGACGGGGGCGGCGTCGACGGCGGAATCGGGATCGGCGTGCGCCGCGTGCTCGGCCGCCCGCCGGTGCCCGCGGAAACGGCGCGCCTCGCGGCCCTGTGGCGCGATGCGCTCGCGGAATACCGCAAACACCCCGACCTAGCGCGCACGCTGCTCGCGACCGCAAACCGAACTCCCGGCAAGGACACCGACGTCGGACGCCTCGCCGCGTGGGCGGTGATCGGAAACGTGCTGCTCAACCTCGACGAAGCCCTCGTCCGTCCCTGACCCAAGCGTGGAGCCGGCGGGCGCCTACGCCCCATCCGCTCCACCGCGGATCCAGCGCCGCGCCTTGAATTCGTAGCGCGGCAGCGTACCGGGCGGCGCGACTTCCACGGGGATCCTGAGTCCCAGCGCGGTACGCAGCGACGCTTCGACCCGCTCGCGCAGCGAATCGGGATCCACGCCGCCCTCCTCGGGCTCGATCGTCACCCGCACCTCCGCCATGGCGTCGCGGTGGCCGAGCACCGCCACGTGCTCCACCACCTCCGGGAAACGGCGCACGACCGCCTCCACCGCCGCCGGCCACAGGTTGACTCCGCGCACCACCACCATGTCGTCCGTGCGGCCCAGGATGCCCCCGGGCAACGCGATGTCGAAGGTGCCGCACACGCACCGTCCCGCGACTTCGGTCTCCACCAAATCCCCCGTGCGGTAGCGGAGCAACGGCGAACCGGTGCGGCCCAAATTCGTGAGGATGAGTTCGCCCCACACGCCGGGAGGAAGCGCGGCGCCCGTTTCCGGATCCACCACCTCCACCAGGAACGACTCCTCGAGGATGTGCAGCACCCCCGGGCGCGCCGGACAAGCGTACGACACGGGGCCGATCTCGGTCATGCCGTGGTGGTCCACGACACGCGCCCCGGGCCAGCGAGACTCGATCGCGGCCCGGGTTTCAGGGATGGCCCCGCCGGGTTCGCCCGCCACCACGATGGATCGAACCGCGGATTGCGCGAGATCGATTCCGCGCTCGCGGGCCGCGTCGCCCAGCCGCAGCGCGTAGGTCGGCGTGCAGCACAGCACCGTCGCCGCATTGCCGAGCAACGCCTGCAACCGCAGCTCGGTGCTCATTCCCCCGCCGGGAATGCACAGAGCTCCCACCGCCGCCCCGGCCTCGAATGCGGTCCAGAAGCCGAGGAACGGACCGAACGAGAACGCGAAGAAAATGCGATCCCCCGCGCCGATGCCCGCGGATTCGAACACACGCGCCCAGTTGCGCACCATCCACGCCCACGATTCGGGAGTGTCGAGCCAGCGCAGGCTGAATCCGCTCGTCCCGCTCGTCTGGCTGATACGCGTGTAGGAACCCAAGGGAAACGTCAGGTTGGTGCCGAACGGCGGAGCCGCCGCCTGATCCGCCACCAATTCCGCCTTGGTCGTGAACGGCATCCGGTTTCGAAATGTGTCGATCGAATCGATGCCGGCATCGAGTCCCGCCGCGGCGAGGCGCGGGGCGTAGAACGCGTTCCCAGGCACCAGCGCCCGCAGCAACGACTCGAGCGCGGCGCGTTGACGCTCCGCGACCCGCGTACGCT
>JBJTRZ010000586.1:0-7953 GCA_046076415.1 Armatimonadota bacterium | reverse complement strand
ACCAATTTCGACCAAGCGCTTACCGCCGTCGTTGCGCCAGAGCTCGGCCTTGCCGTAATCGTTGGCGAGGAAGATATCGGGGTAACCGGAACCGCGCAGATCCGCCGCGGCCACCGCGAGGGTCCACGCCTTCTTGGTCATCCCGTAGGCCGTGGTGACATCCCGGAACGTGCCGTCGCCGTTGCCACGCAGCAAGTGCTTCGCCGTGCCGTTGGTGGCGTACTCGAGGCTGTCGGGCATGATCTTGGTGTCGACCAAATGCCAGAGATCGATCGTTTCGTCGAAATAGCCGCAAAGCAGAACGTCGAGTTTGCCGTCCGAGTCGACATCTAGCAGGGTTGCCGTGTTGGCGTTCATCCATTTCGGAAGACCGGACTTTTCGGTGATGTCGTCGAACCCCTTGCCTTCGCGGTTGCGGAAGAGGGCGGTGCGACCCCACTTGTAGACCAGCAGGTCTTCCCAGCCGTCGTTGTCGACATCGCCCCACAGCGCGCCCATCGAAACGCCGGTGCCGTCTCGATTGACATCGGCGACGCCAAGCTGCGCGGCGACGTCCTCGAACGTGCCATCGCCCCGATTTCGATATAGGTGGTTCGCGCTGTTTTCGAGGCTGTCCGTGACATACACGTCCGGCCAACCGTCCCGATCGAAGTCGCCCACCGCCACGGCGGCGCCCATATCGGCGACCCGGGGCTGGATGGGTTCGAGCTTGGGGTCGAGCTTCGGCGGCTGGTGCACGGCGGTCATGCCCGCCTTGGTCCCCACTTCCTCGAGGAAGAATCCGTACCGTTCCATCGCGGCCGGATCCGCCTTGGCCCCTTCGACACCAGTGGCCCGCACATTGCGTTTGTTGAGGACATACGCGCCGCCGAGCAGGCCGACGAAGAGCAGCGCGACCAGAATGCGCGCGATCGGAGAAGGATTCGAGGTGGGGTTGGGCGTCATGGTGTCACGGCCTCATGGCCGCCGCAAAGGCGCGCGGGGTGACATAACGCGTGTGGTACGTCTCCCAGTCGGCGCGGTGCCGGCGATACACAGGATCGTTTTCGAGCGTGGACGGCGGTGTCCGATAGTCCTTGATACCGTGCGACGGCAGGGGAAGCACGGTCCGACCATAGGTCGTGTTGATATTCCCGTCCTTTTCCCAGCCATCTCCCACGAATACGAAGTCGCGGACCGCGCCGTTGCGCGGCGCCGGCCGTTCGGGGAAGCGCAGCGCCAACTCGTCACCGGCGTTCATGATCACGTACCGATCATCGACCCCGCGCACCAGCGGCAGCACGTCGCCGAAACGGGTGTGGAAACCTTCCAAATCGCGCCAAACGGGCGCGGCTCCCGCAAGGCCCGCGTAGGAGACGGGAAGTTCGGGCGACGATGCGTCCTTGGCGCGTACGTCGGAGAATCCACGGAAGCGCAGCTCCGCCGTTGCCGGCCGGGACGATTGCACGACCAGTTGGTTCGCCGGAATGGCCTCGGCCCATCGCAGCTGGTCCCAGTAGATTTCGAGGTTGGTCCGCAGCCGTAGGCGCCGATCCCCCGCGTCCGGGAGCACATCGTCGATGCGCAGCACCACGGTCTTTAGTTTGCCCGCCGGGAAACCGAGCCCTTGGCGGACGGATTTCCAGCCACTCTTGCCGTCGGGCACCTGCATCATCAGCCCGCTCGGGGGAGGCATCGAGGGGTCCTGGGACAGGGCGACGTTCACCGACGTATCGGTGGGGTGCAGCCAGCCCGATGCGATGAGATACAAGGTCTTGCCGCGCGGGGCCGATTCGGGGAGGCGTAGTTCGATCCCATGGTCGCCCGCGATGCCTTGGTACTTGGTGCGCCCGAAGTCGTCCACGTAAACGCCGTCGCGATCGGAAACCGCATCGGAGACGTCCTGCCCACGATTTCCCCGGACCGCCGCGAACGCGGAGGGCGTTTTGGTCCCGATCACCTCCAGCCGCGGGGGAGCGGTCGGCGAAAACCGCTCGTCGACCCAGATGTCGGTCCCCGCAGGGTGGTCGACCGTCATCAACGCCACCTTGTCGAAGAAGTGGGTCTCCTGCAGCTCGGCCGTGATCGAAACCGGATAGGCCCCGTCCTTCGCGCGCAATTGATCCCCGCGCACCTTGACCCAGTCCTCGGTCTGCGTGACTCCGGCGGTGTCGACCGCGTTGATCTTGAGCCCGAGCGGCGAGCGCCAGATGCAGTCGGTCACGAACACCATACGGTCGCCGTCCCATGTGAACAGGAACGGGCACGATCCGGTGAGGCGTTGATCGGCGACCATCGGTCCCGCCACCAAGTCCTTGCCCGCCTCGCTTTGCGCGGCTCCGCTCGGCCAGACCACCCGGGCAATGTCGAGGGTTTTCGCTTCGCCCAGGCCAACGTGCACCTGCGGGCCCGCGATCGGCCGTTTCTGGTAGAGGAGCCCGGCCCGCGTTTCGACTTCGCCCCCGATCGCGAACGCATTGATCTTGACCGTGGGCGAGTTGGGTTTCTTGGCGCGCAGCGTGAACGCTTGCCATCCGTAGGCTTTGGTGGATTTCCCCTTCGCAACGACCGGTTTGCCTTCGGCGACGCCCACGAAATCGAGCACGCCGTCGGCATCGGTATCGACCACGTCGCTCGCGACCATGGGGATCGTTGCGGAAAGGGGCGAAAACTTGGCGCCATCGGCTCCGAGCAGTATCGCCGTGGTGTCGGCACCGGCAACCGCGAAATCAACCTGTCCGTTGTTGTCGAGGTCGCCCGACAGCAACCGAGCGGGCTTGGCGATCTCCGCCTTGCCCAGCGAGATCACCTCCGCCCAGGCCTTTCCGTCACCGGAGTCGGATATCCGTGAAAGGCCGCCGTCGACGCCCAGGGCCACCACATCGAGGGTCGTGTCGCCGTTTGCTTCGATCACGGCAAGGGAAACGGATTTTCCGGGCAGCGCAGGCGCGGGGCGCGGACGGAACAACCCGGATCGTTCGTTGACGAAAACCCGCAATGCTCCGGACGCGTCGACAAGGAACGCATCGGGGTCGCCATCCGCGTCGATATCGCACCACGCCAAACTGCGGATCGGGCACGACGCACCTGCGAAGGGCGATTTGGACACGGGTTGGAAGGTCGAATTGCCGTTGTTCTGCAGCACGACCGGTGCGCCGGAGGTTCCGGAAAGCACGAGGTCAAGGTCGCCGTCGCCCTCGATATCGATGGTCCAGGTGCCGGTCCATGCACCGCCAACGATTCCGGCAGGCAGGCGCGCCGGACCCGTGACATCCTTCAGGGATTCCCCTTGGCTGAGGAACAGGCGCAGACCTCCCGGACCCGCCACCGCGAGATCGAGTCGATACTTTCGGTCGTCGTCGGTGGGAACATGGCCCACCTCGTCGTCGAGATCGAAGGCGATCATGGACGCGGGACGGATCGCGGCGGGCAACGCGGTGCGGGCGGTGCGTACGGAGTCCGGAGACAAACCGAAGAGCACCGGTGGCTGCTTTTCATCGAGCGCGAATGCCGCGAGCGTGGTGCCGGCGACCGGCGACGCGGCCACGGTGTACGTCAGCGCCGTGTCGGGCGCAGCGGCGGTGGCCGGTGGATTGGCCATCTTCAGGAAACGTGGGAGGGGTTGGCCAATGTTGGTCCCCTCGAACGTCACTTCGCGAAGTCCGGCTTGAAAGTCGGCGAGCGGCCGCAAGGTGTTTTGGAACAGGGTGGCCTGTCGCTTGCGCGCAACCTTGGGCATGGAATCGGGCGCCGTGTCGAGGGCTTTGAGCAAGCCGAGCGACGCTTCCGGGAGCGACTTGGCGCGCACTTTGAAGAAATCGACCACCCGACGGACCGTGGCCAGGTCGCCGGCTTCCGCGGCCACCTTCAGACGCTCGGTCAGTGCCATTTGGTTGCCGGGCGTGATCGCCAAAATCGCGTCGAGCGCCGCGCCCATGACCGTGGATTTGTCCGGCGCGCTCTGCGCATCGGCCGTCTTCGCCACCAGGAAATGCGCCTTCACATTGCGCGGATTGCGCTCCGCCGCACGGCGGTACGCCGCGAGCGCGTCGTCGAAACGGCCGCGTTTTTCCGCCAACAGTCCTTCGATGAGGATGAGGCGATCGTCGTCGCCCCCAAGGGCCTTGGCCTTCTGGAAATGTCCTTCCGCGGCGGCGAGGTTGGCGGTGCGGAGTGCGTGGATCGCCAGATTCGCCCAGATCGCGGGTTCCCCGGGAGCGAGTTCCGACGCCGCCCGCAGGTTGGGCTCGATCAAGTCCAGGTTCACGGTTTCGAGCGCCACCGTGCCAATGGTGAACGACGACACGGTCTTGACGTACGCCTCGCTGCCGGGAGCCGGCAGCGAGGAACCCGACTTCGGGCAACCGGCGGCGACGAATAGCATCGCCGGCAGGGCGAGTCCCGCCGTGAACGTGCGCGTGGAAATCCTCATGCGTGGCCCCTCGACCGCGGCGCGGCGCATCGGGCGCCGGATGCGGGTCCGACTCAGTCCGCGAGCCGTGGGAACGGTGCGCGTCGCCCCCGTTTTACCGCATTTCGACGCGCGAAATGGTGCGCCGAGGCGGCGCGATGCACGGCCGCGCACCCGGCGCGATGCGCGACTTCCCGCGGGCAACCACCACGGCCCGCCGCCAGTGTTCGCAATGTACGTTAAAAGCAGTAATGAAAATCTAAAAGCGCACATGGAATGCAAAACATATCAGGACATTGATGTGGCTATCCATACGCAATATTGAGTATTCATTGGGGGTTGACAGGCGACGCCCCCGAGCGATAAACCGTTGCACCGTCGTCGCCGATTCTTCGCGACCGACGGCCGTCGCGATCCTCCCGCTCCAGGACTGGATATGCAACGTCCCGATATTCGCATGGCCGCCGCACCCGCGACGGCCGCTGTCCCGCCCCCGGGCAATCCCGGAGGGCCGCCACCCGATTCCGTGGTGCGCCACGCCGACTCGTTGCTCTCCCGCTGGCTGCGTCAGGATCCCGTCTGGCGCGCAGCCCAATTGGCGTTCGCCCGGGGTGAGCGACCGCGTGCCCTCGCCCACCTTCGTCGACTCGCCGAAAGGCCCGGATTGACTGCCGCGGACCGCCGTTGGCTCCGACGACAAATGGCGCTTTGCCAAGCTCCGCATCGGCAGGTGGACCGATGATCCCGCGCATTCGTTGGGGGTTGTCGCTCCTGCTCGTCGTTTTGGCAGCGAGCGCGGTCCATGCCAAGCTTCCCGTCCGGGACGGATGGCGATCCGGCGGTGGCGCGTGGCCGTGGGAGCGGGCCCGATGCTCGTCGACCGATCCCGACACTTTGGTGAACTCGGTCAATGGCAACACCCGCATGGCCCTACCCATCGTCGCTTGGACCGCCCGCGGGGGACAGCCCTGCGGATTGATCCTTTGGCACAACAGCCAAGGATTCGGTTCCGGGGCCTTCGGGGCGAAGTGGCGTTCGAATATGGATGTGGAACTGTTCCCCGATGCGGCAACCGGCGACCGGGTGCTCGTGCAGGGCGACGGACTCGGCGTGCGATTCACGCGCAACATCGACGGAAGTTTCGCTCCGGGACCGGGGGTCGACCTCGACTTGTTTCGGTCCGGGTCCGGATGGATCGTGCGGGGGGCGGATGGGGTTCGCGTGACGTTCGCGCCCTACCCCGACGGCGTGGCGCGGTGCGTCGCTTTCGACGACCGCAATTCCAATCGAATTCGCATCGATCGGGACGAATATGGCAACCCCAGGGCCGCCGTCGACCCGACAGGGCGCACCCTGCGATTGGAGTACGCCGCGGGCAAGGTGGTCGGCGTCGTGGACCCCCTCGGACATCGCTGGGCCTTCACCTATGGAGCGGCCGGGGATTTGATCCGTCTCGAGAGGCCCTGGGTCGATGGAGTTCGTCCAACCCGGACCTGGACCTACGATGCCCGCCACAACCCGGTGGTGGTCGCCGACGAATGCGGGGGCGTCTGGACCCGGGCTTGGGACACTCAAGACCGGTTGGTGTCCGAGACGGATCCGGTTGGCGGGACCGTGCGACACACCTACGGCGATGGTGTCCGAACGGTGTTCGACCCGCTGGGCGCCGCCACCACGTTTGCGTACGACCCCCGGGGACGACTTGTGCGCGAGGTCGATCCGCTCGGGTACGCCACCCGATACTCCTGGAGCGACACCGATCGATTGCTTTCCGTTACGGATGCGGTGGGACGCACCACACGGTATGTCCACGATTCCCGCGGGAGGTGCACGGGGTGGACGCTGCCCGATGGGCGCACGATTGTCGTGGAGCGCGATGCGATGGGGGATCCGGTGGGCGTGCGATTGCCGTCGGGCCGCCGCTGGAGCCTGATCCGAGATGGGAGGGGCAACACGGTGGGGGAGGTCGATCCTTCGGGAGCGCTTCGCACGACGCTGCTCGACGACGTGGGCCTGCCGATCGGATATCTGTCGCCGACGGGTGCGGCCAGCACGGTGCGCCACGACGCGAATGGGAATCCCGTCGCTTGGACCGGGCCGGTCGGGGAGACGGAAACGGCCGAATGGGATGCCATGGGGCGCCCGATACGATCGGTCGATGGGGCCGGCTTGGCGACGACCGTTCGGTACGACACGGGCGGGCGCCTCGCGGAGGTTGTCGCACCCGGGGGGCGAAGCACGGGCTACCGGTGGGATGCGGCCGGCAGACTGATTGCGTGGACGGATCCGACCGGTGACCTGCGTCGCATCCGGCGTGATGCCGCGGGCAGGGCAATCGGCGAAATCGCGCCCGACGGGGCGGAAACCCGGTACAAACTCGACGCGGCGGGCCGCTGCGTGGAAACGGTCGATCCCGTGGGGCGCTCCACCGGGCAGGCGTGGAATGCGCGGGGCGAACGCGTGGCGGTTCGGTTCCCCGACGGCACCGTGGAGTCGTTCGCGTGGACGCCCACGGGCCAGCCGGAACGGCGCACCGATGCGCGTGGAACATCCACGTGGATGCGTTACGATGCGGCCGACCGTCCGGTCGCGCTCCGTTACTCGGATGCCACCCCCTCGGTCGATTGGACCTGGGATCCAGACGACCGTCCCACCGCCATGCGCGATGGAAGCGGGACAACCCGTTGGACTTGGGATGCCGCCGATCGGTGCGTGGCCCGGGAAGCCCCCGGGGGCACCGTGCGGTGGGCGCGCGATGCCGATGGTGGAACGGTCGCAGTGGAGCAGCCGGGAATCGGGGTGGTGGCCCACCGACGCGATGCGTCGTCGAGGTTGGTGCGATTGACATTGCCCGATGGACGGTCCGTGGGGTTCGTTCACGATGCGGCGGGCCGACGCGTGCGCACCGATTTTCCCGATGGATCCGCGATCACGGTCGCGCACGATGCCCTCTCCGGCGATATTGTCTCCACCCGGTGGATCGGTCCGGGCGGAGGGACGCTCGATGCGTTGTCGACGAGTTACGATTCGGCGGGACGTCGCGTCTCCGAGCGTCGCCTTTCGGGCGACGGCGCGCGGTGGGAATACGATGCCAACGGGCGATTGGCGATCGAGACTCGGACCATGGCGGGAACGGTGCGACGCGAACGTTTCCTGCGGGATGCCTCCGGGCTATTGGTTGGCCGCGAACGGGATGGAATTCCGGACCCTTTCGAACTCGATGCCAACGGTCGGCCGATTCGAACCGGGACACGGGAAGTCCGGTGGGATGCGGCGGGCAACGCCGTGCAGGTGAAGGAGCGCTCGACCGGGATCGCCCGCGAATTGGTTTGGGACGCCGAAAGCCGATTGATCGAAGTTCGGGGAACCGGGGGATTCCGATGGAATCTCGACGGCAACGGCGTGCCGGTTGCCCGAATCGAGGGCGGTGCGACGCGCCCGATCGTCCGCGCCGGCGACGGCGTTGCGGCTCCGGTCATCCTTGCCCCCGATGGCGTCGCGACCCTTTCGAGCGACGATGGTCCCGTTGCGCGTATCCGCGAAGGTTTCGTCTCGGGGATCGC
>JBJTRZ010000585.1:0-2626 GCA_046076415.1 Armatimonadota bacterium | reverse complement strand
AATCGGCCACCACCGGTGCCTGCCGCCCGCCTTCCGTCGGGGCATCCCCACCGACGATCACGCAGGCGACTCCCGCGGCGGCCGCGGCGACGGCATCCACCGAATGACGGTCCCCGACATACAATGCGTCGCCGGGAACGGTCCCCAGGCGCTGCAACGCAATTTCGATGCCAAGGGGGTTCGGTTTGAAAACCCCCACATCCGCGTCCTGGGCGCACACAACCACATCGATCGATCCGCGGATGCCCAGCGCCTCCAATTTTTCGTGGGCGGGGTAGTCGGAAAACACTCCGAGCCGAATGCCCGCGCCGCGGGCTTGCTCGAGGAAAGCCGCCAGACCGGGACGTCGGCAATCGAGGAGATGGGGCAAGGGCTCGCGGTCCATCCAGCGCGCCACGAGATCCGCCACGACATCGACAGTTTGCCCGCAGCGGTGGGCCGCCAGTTCGAGTTGCCGGTGCGCGCCCCCGGGTTCGCCCGAATGGCGCAGTATCTCCTGGGCACCGCGGTAGGCCGCCAGGCCGCGAGCCGTGCGCAGCCCTGCCCAGGGACGATGCCAATGGGCCTGCGCCAGACGCACGGCCATGCGTCGCCGCAGGGGCCCCTGCCGATACAACGTTCCATCGACATCGAGCACGATCGCCCGCGGCAGCGATCCGTTCATGGTGCGCTCCGTTCTCCCAGGAACTCGGGCTTGATAGCATACACCGCGTCGTCGCCGAAGCGCGCGAGGGGAGTCGCCTCCTCGTTGATCAAACGTTGCAGGAACGGGGCCTCGTTGTCGGCATGGGGCCACGCGGGCCCGGGATACGACTTGCGGGTCTTGGTGGGATTGGCGATCACGTGCCGCACGCCCCACCGGGTGAGGTCCGCTTGAAAGTGCTCCCAGGTGTCCATGCGCACGGCGTGTTGGTAGTACGCCTCCGATACCAAGCAAGGTGCTTCGATGTAGTAATTGTCGCGGCCAGCCGCGAGCAGGATGGGCCGGTCCTTGGGCAGGGTCGCGTTGACGAAATTCCAAAGGGCCGTCGAGGGGAGGCATCGGGCCAGATACTCGCTGCGTGAAAGGCGACCCATCGCAAAGGAAATCCGATCGGGCAGGTGCGCGGCGAGCGGGCGCGTGGCGAGCACGCCATTGATGGCCAGGAGTGCCACCACCGCCACCCGAAGGAAACCGTGTTCTCGCAGCCATGGCGCCGCACGCCGCAGCACCACCAACCAGAACAAGGGCAGGGCGAACAGCACGTAACGCAGGTACAGACCGGTTCCGGCGAGGCTGCCCAGCACGAGCACGCCGGCCAGCACGCCGAATCCGCGCGATTCCTCGTCGCGGGATCGCACCGCATGCACCCCGGTGGCAATGGCCACCACGGCCATCGACGCGAGGCGGACGGCCTTGCGGGTGGATTCGCCCCAGCTGGCGGTCATCCCCATACCCCAGACCCACGTTTTGAAATACTCGGCGAACACGGCCGCCGCGTCGGCGGGCCAATCCCGGGTGGGAAAGAGGCCAGCTCCCATCAAGTAGAAGGGATTTCCGGTGGAAGCCCATGTGCGTGCAAGCCACGGAACCACCGGCGCGAGCGCGATCGCCAGAAACAGCGCTCCCGACGTGCTTGCCTTTCGGAGCCCGGAGCCTTCGCGCAACAACACCCATCCGGTCAGGGCCGCCAAACCGGCGCCCGTCAACACCGCGGTGAATTTGAACGACGCGGCGAAGCCGGCGCAGAGCGCCGCGCCCGCCAACCATCGCGTCGAACCACTACGCCGCCACAGCAGCCATGCGAGCACCGCGGCGATGGATTCCAGGGCGACGCCGAGATCCACGTAGGCATAGGTGAAGAGGTCGGGCACGCGCAGGGCGAACACCGACGCGGTGCCGAGCAGCCACAACGCGGCGAGCAGCCCACCCGATCGGGTGTCGATCCAGCGCCGTCCCAGCGCGAAGAGCGTGGCGAGGGCCAGCCAGCCCATGATCAGGTGCGTGGCCTTCGCCGCGATATCGCCCCACGTGGCCATGCCCAGCGCGAAGAGCAGGTTGACGCCCGCGGGGAGATTGGTTTGCGGCAAGGTCGGCAGGTACTCGAGGCGGCCCGCGGCCAGCCACCGCCGCGGCGCCGTCAATTGGTAGTACAGGCCGTCGGGATCGGTGGGCGGTGCCAGCGCGCCGAGCACTGTCAGGGCCAGCACGGGAACCATCGGCACCAGCCAAGGGAGGCAGGCGCGCATCTGATCGCGGGTCGTGGGCGACCGCAGGGCGGAAAGTGCCGACCGTGCGATACCGATTTGGCGCGGCAGCGTGGCTGTGAAGATAAGAATGGCGAAAACGATCAACGGAACGGGCCGGAGCTGTCCCGCCATCGCGAGCACGAATACCCCGAGCGACAGCAGGCCGAGCCCGATCGCCGCGGAGACGGCTCCGAGCTCGAGTCGGGTTGCTCCACCGCTTGACGCGCGGAGCCGCCCAAGGAAGAGGTCTCCGAGCGCGGTCGCGCACGAGAGCAGGAGCAGCGGGTAGAGGGGTTCCCGCACGATCGGGGGAACGGCGGGAAATGCCATGATGCCTTCCATCGTCGGTCGGTGGGGACAACCCCGCTAGGGCCACCAAATCCGGTGGAACAGTGGG
>JBJTRZ010000584.1:0-1616 GCA_046076415.1 Armatimonadota bacterium | reverse complement strand
TCGGGTGGGACGCGCGGGCACGTAGGGGCGGCATCCGGCCCTCCTCTCGATGCCGAGCCGCGCACCTTCCTCGATCGCCGCACGGGCGCGTTCGACTGGAAAGTTCCGTGCGGAAAAGCGTCCGAGCCCGCGCTTGACGGGCACCATGGTTGCCCCGTCGCCGAGGAGCTCGCGACCTTCGCGGCACGTCGCCTCATCGCCGGAAACCATCACGACCGGGCAGCCGAAGTGCCCGCAGAGCGCCGCGTTGATGCCCAGCTCTCCAACCAGATCGTTGTTGAACCACAGATTGCGCCACGTCACCGTGGAGATCGTGTGGCAAAGCACGCCATCGCGGGTCCCGGCGCGGGCGTGCATTCCCACCAGCAGCGCCGCGTCGCACCCTTGCTCCAGGATTTCCGTGTACCGGGACCACCGGTGGTGGGCCACCCAGTCGCAGGCGGGATGGAGCAGTTCCGGAATATAGCTGTTGAAACTCCAGTCGCCTCCGGCTCCGTGGCAATCGACCGCCACGACCTCGGTTGCCCCCGCGGCGAGCGCGCCGCGAACGGCGGCGTTGACCTCTTCCGTGTAAAGGCGTCGGGACTCCTCGAACATCGCGGACCCGCCCTCGACCTGTTTCCAGGTCACGATGCCGGAAACACCCTCCATATCGGAGAGAATCAACACGCGCATTTCAGGCTCCCAAGGATCTATGCAGGCACGAAACGGGTCATTGCACCATCGTCCGAGCCGATCAGAAACCCGCCGTCGAGCACCAACGGCGAGCCCATCACCGGCTTTCCGATCGTCCAAGTCCATTCGGGACGGCCCGAGGCGAGGTCGACGACATGCACCTTGCCATCCTCGGATCCGACGACGACGTGTTCTCCCAGCAATGCGGGGGAGGAATCCACCTTGCCGCGGGTTCGGTAGGCCCAGATTCCCTTTCCACTCGATCGGTCGATCGCGCGGAGGAAGCGGTCGCGGCCCCCGACGATCAATCGGTTGCCGGCGATCAACGGGGTGGAGAAGTAGGGGAAACCACGATCCCGAAAGGTCCAGACGGTCTTCCCCGAGGCGATGTCGACGCACACCACGGCGTTTCCGTAATGTCCGACATACGCACGACTGCCGTCCACCGCCGCGGTTCCGGCAATGTAGTCGCCGATTTCGATGGTGCGTACTTTGCGGCCATCCTCGAGGGCAACGACATGGAGCACTCCGTCGCAGCCCCCGAACACAATTCGATCACGCGCTTCGCCGGCCACCACGGGCATTCCGTTGACGTAATTGTCGGTCTCGTAGGTCCATACCCGCTTGCCGCTCGTCACATCGACGCAGTGGACCCGGTTGTCGTAACTGCCCACCACGACCCAAGTACGCCCACCCGGACGATTCGGCACGACCGACGCGCCCCCGAGGATTTTGTCGTCCGTGCGATAGCGCCACCGCAAGGTGCCGTTCGTCAGGTCGAGCCCGTAAAGGTGACGATCGGACGAACCCACCACGCAGAGCCCATCCGCCTTGGTCGGAGTCGCCTCCACCATGCCCCGGGTCGGTCGGGACCAGACCTTCGCTCCGTTGTCGAGGCGAACGCAATGGACCGACTTGTCCTCGGATCCGAAAAACACGCG
>JBJTRZ010000583.1:0-16624 GCA_046076415.1 Armatimonadota bacterium | reverse complement strand
CCGCATCCGGGGTCCAGGCGCGGTAGTAGTTCACGGCGAGCACGTCGCAGTACGCCCGACGCAGGCGGTCGACGAGGCGGCGATAGAACGCGGTGTCGTAGGGGCGGCGCATGGCGCGCAGCACCGTGTCGTCCCCGCTCTGGCACGAGAGGTGAAGGTGGGGGCACAGATTGGGGTGGGTGGCAAACGCGGCGATCAAGGGATCGGTGACCTCGATCGGCTGGATCGACGACAACCGCACGCGGGCGATTCCGGGTTGGTCGGCGATGCGCAGGAGCAGTTCGGCGAGATCCGGTCCGCCCGATCCGGTGCCGGGACCGTAGGCGCCCACGCAGACCCCGGTCACCACCACCTCGCGGGTGCCGGCGCGCCCGAGGGCTGCGGCCTCCTCGACGACAGCGCGCCACGGGCGGCTCTCCATCACCTTGCGCGTCAGCGGAATCTGGCAAAAACCGCAGTGGTGCTCGCATCCGTCCTGAACCTTCAGCGTGGCCCGGGTCCGATGCGGCCGGGGAGGCAGCGTGGCCGGCGACGACGAGGGCATGTCGAGGTCGGGTCGGGTGGCCAGCGCGTGGCGCAGCACGGCCATCTTCTCGTGGTTGGGCACCAGCAGGGTGGCACCGTCGACACTCCCGCCGGCATCGAGCACCTGCTGGGAGTGGCAGCCCGTCATCACCACCAACGCGTCGGGATTGGTGCGCGCCGCCTTGCGCGCGAGGTAACGGCTCTTGCGATCCGCCGACTCGGTGACCGAGCAACTGTTGATCACATAGACATCCGCCGGGGCGTCGAAGTCGGTCAGCTGGAAACCCGCCCGCGCGAAATCCTCCGCGATCCGCTCCGTCTCGTACTGATTGACCTTGCACCCGAGGGTCGTCAGCGCGGCGACGGGCATGCCTTGGAGTATACCAAAGCGCGCACCCCGCGACCGGGTGGCGGGAGGCGCGCACCGGCCCGATGTCGAACCAACCGGCATGTCCACATCCCTCCTGAACCATGCCGGTCCCTTGCGCTGGGGCATCCTCGCCCCGGGCGCCATCGCCCACAATTTCGCGAACGCGGTGCGGGCGAGCGAAACCGGCAATGTCCTCGCGGCCGTCGGCTCCCGCGACCTCGACCGAGCCCGCGAATTCGCCGCCAAACACGATATTCCCAATGCCCATGGCTCCTACGCCGAGCTGGTGGCGGATCCGGCGGTGGACGCCGTGTACATCGCGTCGCCGCATCCGCTGCACAAGGAACACTGCCTGCTCGCCATCGCCGCCGGCAAGCACGTGCTCTGCGAAAAGCCGTTCACCATCAACGCCGCCGAGGCCCGCGAAGTGGTGGCGGCCGCCCGCGCGCAGGGTGTTTTCCTAATGGAGGCCATGTGGTCGCGCTTCTTCCCGCTGATGGCGGCCCTGCGCGCCGAAATCGCATCGGGCACCATCGGCGAGCTGCGCATGGTCCGCGCCGACTTCGGATTTCGCGCGAACTACAATCCCGAAGGCCGGCTCTTCAACCCCGATCTCGGCGGCGGCGCCCTGCTCGACGTGGGGTGCTACACCATCCACTTCGCTTCGTACTTCCTGGGCACCCCGGTCGAGGTGGTGAGCCTCGCCACCAAATGCGGGACCGGTGTCGACGAACAATCGGCGTTCGTGCTCCAATACGCGGGAGGAGAACTCGCGGTGCTGTCCACCGCGGTGCGCACCAACACGCACTACGAAGCGGATCTGATCGGAACCAACGGACGCATCCGGATCCACGCGTCCTGGTACCACCCCGTGCGCGCCACCGTCCATGCCGCCGGCGCCGATCCCCGCGACATCGCCTACGATCCGCCGTCGGTGGGCTTCGTCTACCAGGTGGATGAAGTCGCCGCGTGCCTGCGCGCGGGCAAGCGCGAGAGCGACATCCTGCCCCTCGACGAATCGATCGACATCATGGCCACCATGGACACGATCCGCTCCCAGTGGGGATTGACGTACCCGAGCGAAACGGGCGCCTGATCGAGGCCGGTTCCCAGCCGGGTCGGTCCCAAGCGGACCAAGGAGCGGGAATCGACGACGCTCCCGCGGGCGAATCCGCGCGCCGAACGCGCATCGAAACCTCGTTGGAGGCGTCCTTGTTTGACGCAGATCTTCCGCAGCGTGCGGGGGCCATGGAGGGTGCCGAAGGCAAACCCGGCGCACCCTGAAACCACGACGGCCCGACGGAGGTATCCGCCGGGCCGTCGTGGGGTTTCCGATCCGGTGTCAGGCGACCGGCAACGCCCACGGTTTGCGGTAGGACCGCTGGTACGGGAGCAACCGCATCGCCTCCTTGCGGTTCGTCACGACCTCCTTGTCGGCGTCCCAATGGAGCACCTCGCCCGCGAGGTACGCGAGGTTCGCCAGATGGCAGACCGTCGTGGTGCGGTGCATCGAGGCGATGTTGGAGCGGGTTTTCCCTTTGGTCAGGCGGTTCGCGAGGAATTCCTCGACATGCGCGCCCAGACCGTTCATGGTCCCGCCGAAGTCGCGGGGCGCGGGCTTCTCCACGGGCTTGCCCTTGGCGTCGAAGATGCTCCATCCTCCGCGGTCCACCAGCACGCGCCCTTCGGTTCCAATGAACAACGCGCCGTGGTCCTTGCCCCCTTCGAGCCCCACGGCCTGATCCCCCACGTGCACTTCCCACTGCATCAACCAGCCGGGGAATTCGTAGACCGCGATCTGCGTGTCGGGCGTGGTCCGGTCGTCCTCGGCCCCGGTGTACAACTTGCCCCCGAGCGACATGATTTTCCCGGGGAGCGCCACCTGGTCGTCGGGGCTCATGCCCTGGAGCACGGTGTCCATCATGTGGACTCCCCAGTCTCCGGTCATTCCACCCGCGAAGTTGAAATACCAACGGTGGTTGTAATGGAGTCGATTTTCGCGGTACGTGACCAATTCCGCCGGTCCCACCCACAGGTCGTAGTCAAGTCCGTCGGGCACCGGTCCAGGCGTCTTCTTCCCGAGCACCGCCGCGTTCGGCGCCTGGATCTTCCATGCCCGGCACACCTGGATACGGCCGAGCTTGCCCGAACGCACATACGCCAGCGCATCGAGGAACGGTTGCAGGCTGCGTTGCCATGTTCCCACCTGGATGGTCCGGCCCGTCTTCTCGGCGAAGCGCACCATGCGGCGCCCTTCGACGATGTTGTGGGAGATGGGCTTCTCGCAAAAGACATCCTTCCCCGCGTCGCAAGCGAGGATGGTCGGCAACGCATGCCAGTGGTCGGGGGTCGCGACGATCACCGCGTCCACATCCTTGCGCTCGAGCACGCGGCGGAAATCCTTGATCTGTTCGGGAACGTGGTCGCGCATCTCCTCGACCTCGGCAGCGTAGCGCGCCATCCGCGATGCATCCGGGTCGCAGACCGCCACGCACGTGACATTGTCGCGCTTGAGGAACTCGCGAAGGTTGGCCCGCCCTTGGCCGCCGCAACCGATCAGGGCGATCCGGGTCGCCTCCGGTGCGCTGCGATCCAGCGGTGCATCCGGCGCGGAACCCACCCAATCGTGGGCGGCACGTCCGTGGCGCGCTCCGTACGCCGGCGCAAGTCCCGCACCGGCCAAGGTCGCGACCCCGGCTCCCGCCAATCCCAAAAGCGCGCGCCGTCCGAGACCGGCCGATTCATCGTTGGACATCGTCAACCTCCATTGCGAACGGAATACCCCTCCGGGGTTTTAAGTTCCAAGTCCCCTGTGCGGTTCGACATCGCCCGGCGCAGCGCCTCCCGGATCAGGACCGGCCCGCCGCATTCCGTATGGCGGCGGCCAAACCCGCCGGGTCGTCCGTTCCCACCCTGATGCGCCGGCCCGTGCGGTACCGCACCTCCACCGCGTCGAGCCCGGAAACATTGAACAACCATCCCGTGGGCGTGAGCCGAATTCCCCAGCCGTTCCAGGGATGCGTCCGCACCGGCACGGCGTCTTCGATTCCGTCGAGCGGGAACGAGAACCGCGGCCATCCGATGCCGTACCGCACCCGAAGCGCGTCCGGTCCCACCTCGACGGTGAGGGAGGACATGACCAGCATCAATGCGCTGCAGGTGAAGAGCAGGGGCAACCCGCTCGTCCCGTCGGGAAGCGCGATGGCGAGAACGGCGCCGACGAGCACGCCGAGCAACAGCCACGGTGCGGTGTGCCGTGCGTACTGTCGGTGCCGGTATCGAACTTCCTCCATGGGCGTGCCTCCTTGCCGCATGGATCAGCCTATCGCCGTTCGCGACCCGGGGAAACGTCAGCTGGCGACGATTTCCACATTGGCGCGCGGCACGGTGACCACCTCGCCCGTCGTTGCCAGCTTCGCCTCGAGCACGCGCACCTCCGCACCCGATTCCACCTTGACCAACTGCGGCGGGAGGCCGGAGACCGTGGCGAGCACGCCGAACCATGGTTCGCGGATGATGCGGATGGGAGTTCCCACGGCCAACGTGAAGTCGGGCTCGGTTTCGGCCCCGCCCGCGCCGGACGCCTCGGGAGATTCGTCGGCAACGATGACTTCCGGACGGATGACCCCCGCCCGGATCTGGGTGGCGCCGCAAATGCTGGCCTCGCGCCCCTCGAGCGAGCGGAGCAGATCGAACGTGCGCCGGGCCATCGCGATGGTGCCGAAGCCTTCGGTGAGGACGAGCGTAAGCGGAATGTCCTCGTGTCCGGTGATGGCGACCCCGATGTCGTACCCGAGGTAGTCGACCAGATCCTTGTCGACGATGCCTCCGACGACGATGCCCTTGATGCCGGATTCGGCGGCCTTGCGCAGCGCGCCGCCGGTGATGTTCGCGCCGCCCACGATGCCCGAGCCGGCCATGGATTCGACGATGTCGTCCTCGGTGAGCGTGTGGTCGATGTCGGGCGAGGCGATGCGGATCGGTGCCCGCCGTTCGCCGCCCACGCCGAAGATGCCCTGGATCAACGCGCCGTGGGCGGTCACTTCGACGCCTTCCCCGGGCAACACGGAGGTGATCCGGCCCGGCACGTAGGCGTGGACCTCGACCGGGGTGGGAGCCTCGCGGATGCCGACATTGCCGGTGATGTTGGACACCAGTTCCACCACGCCGTCGGTGGTGGCCTTCGCCTCGGAGGAGAACAGGCCGAAAAGACCCTTGGTTCGCGCGACCACGTCGCCGCGCCGGACCGTGTCGCCGACCTTGACCACGAGCAGGCTCGGGACCTCCTCGGCTTCCACGCCGAGTCGGGCGGCCACTTTGACCGTTTGCATGATGCCCGGCAGCTCGGCGCGGGCCACCGTGTCGCCGGGACCCACCCAGTCGCCCTCGCCGGCGAGCACCGTTCCCTTGAGCGGCAAGCGGCGCGTCTTCGTGATCTTCGTTCGGGCGCTGACCGTCAGCCCGGGAGTATAGGCGCTACCCATCGGTTTTCCTTCGTCCCCACATCAAATGGTAGTACAGCAATGTTTCGGTCGCCCCGCCCACGTCGAAGCAGGCCTCCAAGTCGGCGCGGAGTTCCTTCGCCGTGAACCGGTAAAAGTAGATGCCGCCCCCATGGTGGCCTTCCTTTTGGTTGCTCCACGATTGCGGCGGGCCCCAGCGATACGCAGAGAGCCCGAATCGCCCCCCGGAGGTTCGCGGCTTGCACACCCGCGCCAAATGACGCAGCGCCCCGGCCCGCGTCTCCGGCGTGGGAATGTGTTCGTACACGCCAAAGCTGCCGACCCGGTCGAACGCGTTGGAGCGCAGCGGCAATTGCGACAGGTCGGCCTGCAGGAAGAGCACCTTGCCGCGCACGGATTCGGGCAACTTCGCGCGGGCCACGCGCAGCGACGCGCCGGAGAAATCGACGCAGACCAATCCGCGGACGCGCTCGAGGAACGCGGGGGTCATGCGGCCGGTGCCGCACCCACCCTCCAGCATCAGGTGATCGGGCTCGGGCGCGAGGAATCGCAGCGTGAGCGGGAGCTCCACCGACGTGAAGACCTTGAGGCCCACCATTCGGTCGTAATCTCCCACCTGCGCATCGCGCGCCTCCATCTCATGCTGTTTCTCAAGCACGGCGTCCTCGGGCGCCTCCGGAGCGGGAAAACGCAGCGCGTCCGGGAGCAGGTTGGGAATGCCGTCCTCCACCGCGTAGGAGCGACCCGACGCCGTGACCAAACGTCCTTCCGCGGATACGCCATCCCAACCCGTCAAGTCCTCGCCGGTTTCGGGGCAGGTCAACAGGCCCAGCAGTTCCCGTCGAATGGCGGCGTGCACGTCGTCGACGACGGGGGGAGCGATCACGGCGCCATTGTAGCCTTCCCGGTACGCCGGGTCAATCGGCGTGGGCTCCGGTCACGGCGTGGGTGGACGCACCAGCGCCTCGGAACGCGCGTCCATCGCGTCGAGCGCTTCGATCAATCCGGTGGCATCCACTCCGGCGGTGGCCATTTCGCGCACCAAGGTGCGGAGTTCGTCGCGCCGGGCACGCAATCGTTGCGCCTGCTCGTCCGGGGTCCGACCCGCGATCTGGCGCAATTCCGCCTCCTGATACAGGGCGGACATCGCCGTGTACGCCGCGAGCACTCCCTTGGCTTGGTTCCAATACCCGGCCGCCGCCGCCGGATCCCCGGCGCGGCCCGCGTCGCGCGCGAGCGCCGCGTACGCCGCCACGGCCCACGTTTCGATCAATTCCGGCAACGCGCGCACGCGCCCGGCGGGGCCCTCGTGCACGGCGATCAGGCGGCGCCACGTATCCAACGCCCCCGACGGGTCGCCCGCCCGCTCCTGCGCCTCCGCCAACGCGCGCAACGTTTGCAGGGAATTCGGGTCGGAGTCGACCGCTTTGCGGAACCAACCGACGGCCGCCGCGGGGTCGCCGCCCGATTCCGCCCGCCGCGCCAACACGAACCAGCGCCGCGCGGTCGGTTCGATGCGCGCCGCCTCCTCGTACCGGCCGGCGGTCGCCAGCTGTTCGGGGCTCGGCGGCCATCCGCCGCCCTCCGTGCCCGCCAGCACGGGAGCCCACGACAGCGCCCAGGGTGCCCACCACGCCCAGCCGGCGCGCGAGGACGTTTGTCCCGCCGTCGCACCCGCCGAAGCCATTCCCGCCACGATCCAAAGCGGCAATGCGTTTCCAAGCACGATCGACTCGGAATCGAACCAACCGCGCAGGATTCCCACCACCAACGCACCGCCGATCGCGGCGCCGAGGGTCGAGCCCCGCTCCCGCCATGCTCCCGCCCACCCGGCGACAAGCGCGAATCCGAGCACGATCACGAGCGCGACCAGCGACGGCACCCCGGTCTCCGCCGCAGCCTGCACATAGGTGGAGTGCGCCTGTCCGGTCCACGCCACCCGGGCGTACTTCCCGTAAACATAAGGAAACGTTCCCGGACCCGTTCCCACCACCGGGTGCGCCTCCGCCATACGGGCGGTCGCCCGCACCGTTTCCCGTCGGAAATCGCGCGAGTGCTCCTGGCCCCCCCCGGTCGCCGTGCGCACGAGCACCGCATTGCGGAACGCGAAGCCGGTGACGACGAACGCGGCGAGCAGGGCGGCCACCCGGATCCAAGGCAAACGTCCCCGCTCCCGAACCGCGGCCACGACGAGCGACAGACCCAAGCCGGCCAAAGCCACCGCGATCCCCGAGCGGGAACCGGTCGACACCACCGCGCCGAATCCGAGCGCGGCGACGGCCCCCGTGCCGAGCACCACCAACCGATGCCGCGCATCGAGCATCAGCGCCGCCGCGAAGGGCAACGTCAAACCCAGGAACCCCGCCGCGAAATTCGGAGAAAAGAACGTTCCCGAGGCGCGATGTCCCGGCGGATTGATCCCCGTTTCCTGCGCCGCCGCCACTGCGCACACGGCGAGGCCCGCCACCAATGCCAGCGCCAAGGGAAGCGTGCCCCCGCGCGCCGCGGCGAAACGGCGCGCTGCCACCGCGACCGCGCCCATCGCCGCCATGTCGAGGAAACCGGGCACCATCGCGAACAACAACACCGGACTGGTCAGCAGCTCCGAGCGCATCAGCAGCGATAGGGCGCCCCAGGCGACCCAGCCGCCCACCGCCCATTCGAAAGCCCGTCCGAGCCGCGTCGGGCGCGGGCCCGATCCCGGCAGCGACAACGCGGCGGCCCCGATGGCGAGGAAGCGCAACGCGGCGAGGGGAACCTCCGCTCCGTACTTTTCGCCCCCGGGCATTGCGCCCACCCACGGCGCGAGGACCGCGACCGCCAGCAACGCCAGCCAGCCCGCCCGCACGCGGCCATTCCCGTCCGGCCACGGAATCGTCACCGCCGCACCTCCCGCTTCTCCCGCCAAGCGCGCCGCGCCGACTCCGGCTGAAGATGCCGCCGCGCGATCCGCACCGCCGCGCGCATCACCGCCCACGGCACGACCAACGCGCCCGCCCACGACGGCACCCGCCCTTGAAAGAACTTCGCGTGCTTGCGCCAGAAACGCACCATCGAACGGCTGTGTTCGATAATCATCCGGTCGGCGATCCGGTCCGAGGACCCGCCGATCTTGTGCACCACTACCGCATCGGGCACATACCGCACCTCGAGCCCGGCCTCGTGCGCCCGCAGGCACCAGTCCATGTCCTCGCAGTAGAAGAAGAACGTTTCCCCATCCATCGGGCCGATGCGCTCGATGCAGGCCCGGGAGACGAACAACGCGCATCCCGAAAGCCAGTCGACGTCGCGCACCGACGCATGGTCGAAGTCGCGCATCAGGTAATCGGCCGCCGGGCGGTTGCCGGGGAAGAATCGACCCACCCAGACATTGCGGAACAAACCCGCCGAAGGAGTCGGCCAGCGGCGGCAGCTGTACTGCAACGACCCATCGGGATTGAGCACCTTCGGACCGAGCATTCCCGCCTCGGGATGCGCGTCGGCATAGGCCAGCAATCGGTCGATGGCGCCCGGCTCGCACACGGCGTCGGAGTTGAGCAGGAACGCGTGGTCGGCGGCGAGACCCTCGAGGGCGACATTGTTGCCGCCCGAAAACCCAAGGTTGGCGTCGAGCCGAATCAATCGAACATCGGGGAATTCCGCTTCCACCATTTCGGGGCTGCCGTCGACGCTGCCGTTGTCGACGACCACCGTTTCGAGGGTGGAGGGATCCGCAACCGCGCCGGGCAGGCTCGCGAGGCACGCGCGCAGGTCGGCGCAGGCGTTCCAGCTGACAACGCAAATGCGCACCCGGACCATCGGCGTATTCTACCCCCCGGCTCCCGGCCGCTCCGTCGCGGCGAAATCGGCCGCCAAGGTCTCGGGCGTGGTTTCCTCCGCGAGGCGACGGCCCCACCGGCCCGTGCGCGCCCAGGCCTCGACCGTGACGAGGCACGCGGCCAGCGGCAGGAACGGATCGCCGGCGTGGTGCTTGCGCCAGTAGCGCAGGAATGCCTTGCGGGACTCCCACACCGCGGCCGAGCGCACCCGGCGGGTGGTCCCTCCATGCTCGTGCTGGACCACCGCATCCGGCGCATGGACCGTGCTCCACCCCGCCGCGCGCGCGCGCCACGCCCAGTCGACATCGTTGAAATAGAGGGGGAAACGCGGATCCATCGGCCCCACGGCCTCCCACGCGGCGCGCGGGATCAGCCAACAGGACGCCATGGGCTGCGGAGCGACCCCGGGGGAGTCGTAGTCGAAACCGCGCATCCGCCACGTGTCGCAGCACCGGCAACAGCGCGCGAAGCCGGTCATTTCGGCGAGCACCGCCCGCGGCGTGGGATAGCCCCGCACCGAATCCTGGGGGCGACCATCGGGCCATACGAGGCGCGCGGACGCCATGCGCGTTCCGCCCTCGGTGGCCGCGATCAGCCGGTCGAGCGCGCCGGCGGTCACGCGCGCGTCGGGGTTGAGCAGCAACAGCAGGGTTCCGCGCGCGGCATCGGCCGCTTGGTTGCACCCTTCGGCGTAGCACCGGTTCGTTGGATTGTCGATCCAGCGCACCGCCGGGTGCGCGCTGCGCAGTTGCGGAGAGGGCGCCGGCGTACTGGCGTTGTCGACCACCACGACCTCCATCGGTGCGGTGGATGGGAAGCGGTCGAGCGCGTCGAGGCAGTCCGCGAGGTCGTCCGGCGTGTTCCAGTGCACGATGCACACGGAAAGGACGGGGTCGGCCACGCCGGATTGTATCGGACACGCGATGACGGCGAAGGAGCGGCCCCCACCCCCGCAGGATCACCGGTTTTCGGTGCGCCGCCGCACGAACCGGGTTTTGGTCGGCGAATTGCGGGTAGGTTCCGGGAAATGGAATCGCTGGGCAACACCCTTCGCGCGCACCCCTACGCGTCGCTCGCCATCCTCGGATTCGTGGTGGGAGCGCAGGTGTGCAGCCAGCACCTGCCCGGGCTGGGTTGGGTCATCCTCGGCGGATTCGGGTTGGCCACCGGCCGCCAGTTGCTTCGGTCCTTGGCCGTGCCGCCGATCGGCTGACCCCCGTCAGTCGTCGTTTTCCGAGCTCTCGTTGGGTCTCGTGTGGCCCGCTTCGGCGAGCACCGATTCCGCCACGCGGATGGGAACTCCGGCCCGCAGTCCCAGTGCGATCGCGTCGGAGGGGCGTGCATCCAGCTCCAGCGATTTGCCTCCCGCGTCCTCGAGCAGGATCCGCGCGTAGAACGTTCCCTGGAACACATCATCGATCACGATGCGATCGATGCGGGCGCCCAGTTTCTCCACCAGATTGCGCAGCAGGTCGTGCGCGAGCGGTCGTTCCGTGGCTTCGCCGCCGAGGGCGTGGACAATCGACATGGCCTCGAACGGACCGATGAAGATGGGAAGTTCCCGGCCGCGGCGGTCGCGCAGTTGCACGAACGTTTCCCGGACCGGGCCATCCTCGGCGTTGTCGTCCGCGTCGGCGGGTCGGGCTTCCCAGACTCCGGCCACTTCGACATCGCGTTCCTCGACCCGGCGCGGACCGCGATTCTCGTCCTCGCCGGTGGTCTCCCAGGGGTTCTCGTCCATCGCGGGCGCGGCTCCGTCAGTCGGCCGCCTTGCTGCTGCCGACCATCGAGAGGAAGTCGCGATTGGATCGCGTCTTTTCGATGCGGTCGATGAGCAGTTCGGTGGATTCCTTGGTGCCGAGGCCGGCGAGCACGCGGTGGAGCTGCCAGATCTTGCGCAGATCCTCCTCGGGGTAGAGGAGTTCGTCGTGGCGCGTACCCGACGCCTTGATGTCGATGGCGGGGTAGATACGTTGCTCCGAGAGGCTCCGGTCGAGCTTGAGCTCCATGTTGCCCGTGCCCTTGAACTCCTCGAAAATGATGTCGTCCATGCGCGAGCCGGTTTCGACCAGCGCGGTGGCGACGATGGTGAGGGATCCGCCGTTCTCGATATTGCGCGCCGCGCCGAAGAACCGCTTGGGCCGGTAGATGGCGGCGGGATCCAGGCCACCCTGGAGGGTGCGTCCCGACGGCGTGACGGTGAGGTTGGACGCGCGGGAGAGGCGGGTGATGGAGTCGAGCTGGATCACGACGTCCTTGCCCATCTCCACCTGGCGTTTGGCCTTCTCGAGGGTGAGATCGGCCATGCGCATATGGTTTTCCGGCAGTTCGTCGAACGGCGAGGCGATGACATCGCCCTTCACCGAACGGCGCATGTCGGTGACTTCCTCGGGACGTTCATCGATGAGCAGGACGATCAGATGGATGTCGGGGTGGTTGGCCGCGAGCGAATTGGCGATCTGCTTGAGCAGGATGGTCTTGCCCGCCTTGGGCGGGGCCACGATGATCCCGCGTTGGCCCTTGCCGATCGGCGCGATCAGATCGATGAAGCGCATCGGAACGTTCTTGGCGTCCGTTTCGAGAATCAGGCGCTCGTTCGGGTAGATCGGGGTCAGTTCGTCGAAATGGGGGCGCAGTCGGGCCACTTCGGGGTTGATGCCGTTGACCGTGTCGACCCGCAGCAGACCTTGGTACTTCTCGTTGTCCTTGGGCGCGCGGACCGGGCCGACGACATGGTCGCCGCTCTTGAGGTGGAAGCGCTTGATCTGGGCCTGCGCGACATAGACATCCTCGTTGCTCGGGATGAGGTTGGGACGTCGCAGGAACCCGTATCCATCGGACGAGAGTTCGAGGATGCCGTGGCCGACCAGGGACTCGTCGATTTCCCCCTCGATGTCGTAGGGCATCGACTCGTGGCCGCCGCGGTTGCCTCCGCGTCGACGATCCCGTCGCGACCCGCGTCCGCCGAAACCGTCGTCGACGCCGCCGCCGGCCGGGCGCATGCGGTGCCCCGGACGATCGTGTCGGTCGTTGCGTTCCCCGCGATCGTTGCGGTCGCCGCGGTCTCCGCGATTGCCACGATCACCGCGTTCGGGCCGGTCGTTGCGCTCCCCACGCTCGGGCCGCTCGCCGCGTTCGGGCGCGGGTTCGGCGGGTCGCTCGACCGGAGCCTCGATCACGCGCTCGATGAGCGCTTCGGGATTGGGCGCGGGCGGAGCCATCAGCCGTCGGCGGCGACCACCCGCCGGGGCGGGCGTGTCGCCGGCGGCCGGCTGGGCCGGCTGGGCGGGGGGCAGGGACGGATTCTCCGGCATCGAAAGGAGCGATGCCATCACATCCTGGGCGGGCGCCTCGGGGGCGTCGCCCGACGCGGCGGAACGGGGTCGTCTGGGCATACGGAAATTCGGTCTCGCGGGCGTGGACGGGGCCGGTGCCGAAACCACCCGACGGGTGGGTCGGTCCGTGCGGACACGACGCTGGAGGGAAGAGGGGGCCCGTGGCGGCGCGGGACATCCGGCGCCGGAAACGGGGAAAAGGAACGGAGAAGCGGGGCCGACGCACCGTCGGACGCCCACCGACACTATACCACTTGCCTCGGAGGCGTCAACCGCCCCCGGGGCAGCCGTGCTCAGCCGCCGCCGTAGATGACGGGTTTGAGCACGCCGATGTAGGGAAGCGAACGGTACCGGCCCAGGTAATCGAGCCCGTACCCCACGACGTATTCCTCCTCCATCGCGAAGCCCCGGTAGTCGGGCTCGAGGTGGATGCCAAGTTGGCGGCGGCGCGCCGGTTTGTCGAGGAGGGTGGCGACGCGCACCGACGCGACGCGCCGGGCGGACATGTTTTCCATCAAATACGAGACACGGCGCGACATGGTCGGGTTGAGCACGTCCTCCACGATCAGCACGTGCCGGCTCTCCACCGATTCGTCGAGGTCCTTGAGTATGCGCGCCACGCCCGAGGACTTGGAATCGCCCCCGTACGAGGCCATCGCGACGAAATCGAACGACAGGGGAATGTCGATGCGGCGCACCAGATCCGCGAGGAACAGGGTGGAGCCGGTGAGGATGCCCACCAGAACGAGATCCCGGCCTTCGTAGTCGCGGCTGATCGCGGCGCCGAGCTCGGCGACACGGGTGGCGATCTCCTCCTCGGAAATGCGGATCGCCTCGATGTCGGGATGGATCTTCTGGCTCATGGGTTTCACGTGGACGAAAAGTCCCCGCAATTGTATCGGGTGATGCGCCGATTTTCTTCAGGATCGCGGCCCGGTCATGTCGCGGCGCGGCCGCCGTCCACCGGAATATCCAAACCGGTCAGGAAACGTCCCAAAGGGGAAGCCATCAATACCACGACATCGGCGAGGTCCTCCGCCTCTGCGATGCGCCGCAGCGGAGTGCGCTCCGCCACCAACGCCCGGACTTCCGGCGGCAATGCGAGCGTGGCCTCCGTCGCCATCATCCCGGGGGATACGGCATTGACACGGATTCCCTCGGGACCGAGTTCGTGGGCCATCGAGCGCGCCCAGGCGAGCACCGCGCCCTTCGCCATCGCGTGCACGCCCTCGCCGCGCGCCGGACGCGTGGGCGAGGTTGCCGCGACCACCACCACCGCGGGGTCGACGCCGCGGCGCAACCACGGCAAGGCGGCGTGGACGGGAAGCACCACGGGACGCACCACCCGCTGGAATTCCGCGTCGATCGCATCCCATCGCGCACCGGCCAAGGGACCGACGGGACCGTACCCGGAGGCATTGGCGACCACGATGTCGATTCCCCCCAGCGCCGCCGCCGACTCCGCGACGATCCGCTCCGCGTCCGCGGGCACGCACAGGTCGCCGACCACCACGGCGGCGACCCCTCCCGCACCGCGGATCGATTCCGCCACCGCATCGGCCGCGGTCCGCGACGAGCGACAGGCGAGCGCCACCGCCGCCCCCTCGCGGCCCAGCGCGCGGGCGAGCGCGACGCCCGCCCCACGTCCCGCCCCGGTCACCAGCACGCGCCGCCTGGACAGCCCCGTTCCCATGGCGCCATCCTAGCACGGGCCGCAACACGGTCCCGCTTGACTCGACCCCGTCGCCACACTATAATTCGTCGGCTTTCCGGGGTCGTTCAACGGCAGGACAGAAGTTTTTGGAGCTTCTTATCAAGGTTCGAATCCTTGCCCCGGAATCCCCAACCCCGCGCCCATGGCCCTCCGCCGCACCGTTGCCCGGATCGCCTGGTTCCCCACCTGCGCGTTGATCCGCACCGTCTTCCGGGCGCTCGGAGGCTTCCGCGTGGAGGGGCGAGACCGCGTCCCCGCGCGCGGCCGCGTGGTGATCTGCCCGAACCACACCTGCGATGTGGACGCTCCCGCGGTTGCGGCCGCGCTCCCCCGATACGCCCGGTTCATGGCCAAGGAGGACCTCTTCGCCATGCGCTTCGTCGGCGGGCTGCTCCGTCTGTTCGATGTCTTTCCGGTCCGCCGCAATTCGGCCGACCGCGCCGCGCTGCGCACCGCCGTGCGGACCCTCGAGGAGGGCGAAGCGCTGGTCATCTTTCCGGAAGGCGGGGGTAATCCCGACGGGCGGCTCCATCCGCTCCACCCCGGCGCGTTGATGGTGGCCTTGCAGACCGACTCCCCGGTCGTTCCCTGCGCCATCCACGATGCCCAGCGATTCCTACCCTACGGCGCCACCCGACCGCGCCGGTCGGAACGTCCCCTGCGCATCGTGTTCGGCGAGCCGCTCGACCTGTCGGATCTCAAGGGACGGCGCGACGCGACCACGGAAGCCACCGCGCGCCTCGCGCGGGCCCTCGCCGACCTGCTCGGGCAACCGGTGCCCGAAGGAAAGCCGATCCTGCGCGACTAACGCGCATCCATGCCCCCGAACCCCGCGTGCGTCGACGCCGTGCGTACTATCCTCGCCGCTGCCGAGGAAGCGTCCACCGCGGCGCGGGACCCCGAGCAACGCGCTGGCCTGCGCCTTGCGGTCGCGCGGCTGCTGCACCGTGTGGGGGACCGGGACGGAGCGCGACGGGCCGCGGACGGCGCCGTGGCGGAGGCCGGGAAGACCGACTCCGGCGAAGCTTCCCCGTTGCTGTGGCCCAGCGTCGTGCATTCGCTCCACCAAATCGGCGAGACGGCCACGGCGCGACGGCTGCTTGTGGACCGGCTCGATCGCGCATGGAAAACCCAGGATTCGGAGGAGCGTCGCAACCGCGTGCTGCTGCTGCTCGAGGTTGCGGGTGCGCTCGGCGATCGGGCGCTGCTAGCCCAAGGCGCAGTCCGGGGCCGTGCACGCGACCCGAAGGGCTTTGCCGGCGACGACGCCCGCGAGATGCTTGCCGGGGCGTGGCTTGCCGCGGGCGAACTCGACCGGGCCACGTCGATCGTGGCAACGTTGCCCAAAGCGCGCCGGGCGGTATTGCTGGCCCATGTGGCCACCGAGGATCCAGCGCGGAGAGCGGGCCGCGGGGCGCGCGCTGATGGCCAAGGCCTACCCGTTGCTGGCGGCCGAACCCAACGCGCTTTCCCGGGAAATGAATCTGGGCATCGTGCTGCGGCAGGCGGTGCGCCAAGGCGCGGTGACCGACGCGGTGCGTCGCGCGGGACCCAATGCCGCTTTGCGACGCGCCGTGGCGGAGGCGCTGTTCGAAACAGGAAAAACCGAGGACGGCCTGAAGCTCGGCGCCGCTGCCCGCCCGGCCACCGTCTACGCCCTCGCCGGGCGCGGGGACCGTGCGCGGGCCAAGGACGCGCTGGCGACGGTGATCAAGGAACACGCGTATTTCATGCAGGACGATGTGGTGCGCATGGTGGCGGCGATCGCGGCGGCGGATGCCAAGGCGGGCGACACGCGCGCATTCGAGGAGCATGTGGCCGAGGGACGACGGCTGGCGGAAACGCGGGATCCGGTCTTCGGCGACAATCGATCGTCGATGCTCCTGAGCTTCGCCGAAGCGATGCTCACGGGCGGTTGGCGTCCGCTTCCCTCGCGCTGAGTCTGGCCCAGGCGGCACCCGCCGCGATCGCTCGGGCATGCACGGGACAATCCGGCTCGTGCGCGCCCGGCAGGTGGCCCGTGCTCATCAGGAACTCTCCCACGATTTCCGGGCCCATGAAGCGAAAGGTCCGCCGGAACAACGCCACCCACTCGGCAAGGTCCATCGGATGGTGGGTGTCCAGCCACGCCGCGAACGATCCGTGGGTGCGCGCCAACTGCGCCACGACCCCCGCGTTGTGGATGGTCGATCGGATCTTGAGGCGATTGCGCACGATTCCGGGATCGGCCGCCAGACGCTCCACGTCGGTTTCGGTGAATGCGGCGACGGTGGCGGGGTCGAATCCGTGGAACGCCTTTCGGTAACCGTCGCGCTTGCGCAGGATGAGTTCCCAAGACAGTCCGGCTTGGTGGATCTCGAGGGTCAGCCGTTCGAACAGGGCATCGTCGCCCACGACCG
>JBJTRZ010000582.1:0-4092 GCA_046076415.1 Armatimonadota bacterium | reverse complement strand
CGGGCGGATCGAGCGATCCGCCCGCCGCCGTCGTTTTTGGCTTCGGCAGGATCAGCGGTACAGCGGTCCGTACGCCGCGCAGGCCCGGTAATCCGCACCCTGCGGTTCGAGCGCCCCGAACCGGGTCCAGCTCGACGGGCGGAAGACCCGCTCGGCCGGAACATTGTGCATATCCACCGGAATGCGGAGCATCGACGCCAGGGTGATCAGGTCGGCGCCGACATGGCCGACGGCGATGGTGCCGTGGTTGGCCCCCCATGCGTTCATCACCGACCAGACGTCCACGAACGGTCCGACACCGCTCAGGTTGGGAACGAACCAGGTGGTGGGCCAGGTCGGATTCGTGCGCGCGTCGAGGGCATCGTGCACCGCCTCCGGCAGTTCGATGGTGGTTCCCTCCGCGATCTGCAGGACGGGTCCGAGTCCGCGCACCAGATTGAGGCGGAACATGGTGCACGGGATGCCGCCCCGCGTGGTGAAGTCGGTGGACCAACCGCCGGCCGGGAAGTACCCGAGATCCGAGGCGCACCACCGGGTGGCTTCGAGGCACGCCTCGGCGTCGCCCGGGGTGAGCGCGTACCACGGCTTGAGGGTGCCGCCGGCCTCCCCGGTCCAATCGAGCGCGGCGGGGCCCGAGTTGATCAGGTGGAGCAGGCCGCCCGCGGCGGGGCCTTCGAGCGCGTGCCCGGTCACCCGGCGGACGGCATCGGGCGACCAGTAGGTGCGCACATCCGCGAACAGCTGCGCCGTGCCCTGGGTCAGCAGGTGGCCGAAGAGCATGCAGATGCCGTTGAGCGCATCGTTTTCGGTTGCGACCTGGAATGATTGGCGGATGCCGTTCCAGTCGAAGCTCGACGTGAGGATGGCTTCGAGGAAATCGCCGTTGGGGAAATGGTCGGTCCAGTTGCGCTGGCCTTGGAAGCCGCCCGCGAGCGCACCATGCCCGCGCGCCTCCTCCCGGAATCCCATTTCGGCGAGCTTGGGGTTGCCGACCATCAGATCGCGGGCGATGAGCGCCATCTTGACGCTGGTTTCCCAGTCGGCATCCTTCTGGGCGCGGGACCGTTGCTTTTCCGGCGCGTTGTGGTCGACGCCCTCCGGGCAGTTTTCCTTGACCCAAGCGAGGGCGCGGGTGTATTCGTCGCGGTCGTAGATGCCCTTGTCCATGCGGCGGACGAATTCGGTCATGTCCACGGACTCGACACGCATGCCGAAGTAGGATTCGAAGAGATCCTGGTCGACGATGGATCCGGCGATGCCCATCGAGACACCGCCCATCGCGAGGTAGCTGGTGCCCTTGAGCGTGGCGACCGCGATTCCGGCGCGCACGAAGCGCAGGATTTTTTCCGCCACATCGTCCGGGATGGCCTCGTCGCCCGAGTCCTGCACGTCGCGGCCGTAGATGCCGAACGCGGGGAGTCCCTTTTGGGAATGGCCGGCGAGCACGGCGGCGAGGTAGACCGCGCCGGGTCGTTCCGTGCCGTTGAAGCCCCAGACCGCGGTGGGGATGCGGTCGTCGAGGAGCATGGTTTCCGATCCGTAGCACCAGCAGGGCGTGACCGTGAGGGCGATGCCGACGCCTTCGCGGGCGAATTTCTCGGAGCAGGCGGCGGCTTCCGCGGCGCCACCGATGCAGGTGTCGGCCACGACGATCTCGACGGGGAGTCCGCAGGCATGGCGAACGGAGCCGGCGATCAGGTCGGCGACCCGGTGCGCCATGGCCATGGTTTGGTCTTCGAGCGACTCGCGCACCCCGCCGTAACGACCGTCGATGGTGGGGCGGATTCCCACTTTGGGCAGCGATCCGGGCAGTCGGTTGGCGGGCGGTTGGATGGTCATCGGGTGTCTCCGGGAGGGCGTGGGCCGGGCCGGCTGGGGCGCGGCGGGATGGGGTTTCCGTTCGACGGCCCGATGGAGCGATCCTTCCGCGGGAGCGCGTCAGGGGTTGGCGTCGCGCGGACCGTTGCGCAGCCCGAACAAAACGACGACGCAGACACCGACCATCGCGAGCGCGAGCGCGACCAGAAGCGCCTGGATCGTCCCTTCCTGCGCCGCCGACCCCACCTTGCCCTGCGCGGCGATGGGCATCATTTTCCCGGCACCCCACGCCGCCGCGAGCAGGGTCGCCAGCACGTTGGCGAAAGTTCCAAAGACCGCAAGGCCGCATCCGATCCGACACGCGATGGGCGCAAGATCGAGGCGCGGCCAGACCAGCCCGAGGGCGATCAGGAAAATGCCGTTGAGCACGCCTTCGAGATGGCTGGCGAGCGCCATGCGCGGGTTGGCGAGCGCGGGCACGGCGAATCCGACGCACAAGCCGAGCAGGAAAAGAACGAAGCCCGCCTGGAGCAAACGATGGCCCTGTCGGGCCTGCGCGGAAATCGCCATCGAGGAGCCTCCCGGGTGTGCCGTTTCGTACGGCGGCCCGAATGCATTGGGCGGCCGCGCTTTTGCGCCGGTTCGACGGCCCGATGGGGCGATCCTGCCGCCGGAGCGGTGCGGCGCGGTGGAACCGGAGGGACACCGGAGCCACCCTCCGCCGCCGTTTCCAAGAAATCCGGAACCCATCTCGGCGACCCATGGTTGCTGGTGCCGTGGTCGGAACGGCGCGTGCATCGGGCCCGCGTCCCACCCGGCCGAAGGGGTTCCTTCATGAAATTGCTCGCAACCGCCGCCGCCGTGGCGCTCTTCGCATTGGCTTCCCGCTCCGCGTGCGCCGCCGACACCATCGTCGGCATCGCGGCCGGAAACAAGGACTTCTCGACCTTGGTCACCGCGGTCAAGGCCGCCGGTCTTGTCGAGGTGCTCTCCGGCAAGGGTCCGTTCACGGTCTTCGCTCCCACGAACGCCGCGTTCGCCAAGATCCCCAAGGAAAAGCTCGACGCGATCCTCGCCGACAAGAAGCTGTTGACCGCGATCCTGACCTACCATGTCGTGCCCGGCAAGGTCATGGCCGCCGATGTCGCCAAGCTCAAGGACGGCACCAAGGTCAAGACCGTTCAGGGCGCGTCCATCACCGTGGGCCTCAAGGGCGGCGTCAAGGTCGACAAGGCCTCCGTCGTCAAGACCGACATCGAAGCGTCGAACGGCGTCATCCATGTGATCGACACCGTGATCGTTCCGTCGTCCAAGTAATCGAATCGCACCGATGCGGCCCCCGGGGACTCGTTTCCCCAGGGGCCGCTTCCGTTTTGGGGAGACCGTCCGCCGCCCCTCCGGAAGCAACGCAGGTCCGGGGCCGTTTCCCGGCGAACGTGCCCCCATGGCCACCCCCCTGCTCCCGACGATGCGCGATGTTCCCTTCGCTCCGGTGCCCGCCCCGCGGATCGGGCTGATCGGAGCGGGCGGCCGCGGACGGGGCCTGCTCCACGACCTACTCGCCGTGCCGGGAGCGACCGTGGTGGCCGTGGCGGATCCTTGGGAGGAGGGCCGTCTCAAAGCGGGCGCGATGATCCGCGATCGCGGCCACGGGGAGCCCGCGCTGCTCGCCAACGCCGAGGCGCTGGTGCGCCGCGACGATCTGGATCTGGTGCTGGTGGCAAGCCGCTGGGACGACCATGTGCCGCACGCGCTCGCGGCGATGGAGGCGGGGCACCATGTCGCCGTGGAAGTGCCCGCGGCCACGACCCTCGACGATTGCTGGCGACTCGTCGACACGTCGGAGCGCACCCGCCGCCACTGCATCCTGCTCGAAAACTGCTGCTACGGCTGGCAGGAGATGCTCGCGCTCAACCTGATACGCGCCGGCCTGCTGGGCACCGTCACCCACGCGGAAGCCGGGTATGTCCACGACCTGCGCGACATCCTTTTCGAAAACGCGTCGGAGGGCCTGTGGCGACGTGAACCGCACCGCACCCGCGACGGCAACCACTACCCGACCCACGGCCTGGGTCCGGTGGCGGCGTACCTCGACATCCATCGGGGAGATCGTTTCACCCGCCTCGTTTCGATGAGCAGCCAAAGCGCATCGCTGGCGGATTGGCGCGACCGGAATGTGCCGGGCGACGATCCGCGCCGCTCCGAAACCTATGTCTGCGGCGACATGAACTCTTCGCTCATCCAAACCGCCCGGGGCCGCACGGTGCTGCTGCA